>NZ_JBGQQZ010000007.1:0-57223 GCF_045528575.1 Ruoffia sp. FAM 24228 | reverse complement strand
AGTGTTTGCCTCCGGCTTCCTTCAGATTCCACCTCACGGTGGACACCCTTGCCTTTAGCTAACAGTTCCTACTGCCAAGTCTGTAGTGGACTTTCACCACCAAGTTATCGCCCATGCCGGGCGCACATGAAAAACACACCTCCGAAGAGGTGTGTTATAAATCTCTATGATAGTTTAAAAATTATTGAGCTGCTTCTTCCCACTCAGTAACTTCACCTAAGAAGATCGAACGAATTGTTTCTAATGATAAATCTTCTACTGTACTTTCTGGGTGAACTACAACAGAAATTCCATCAAGAGCGATGTTTGTTTGGTTTAATGCTGCAGCTTCATCTTCTGTTAATTCACGAGAAGACATACCTAAGTCAGCAGCTCCACCAGTTGCAGCTTGGATACCAGCAGATGAACCATTTGAAGTAATGTTAATAGTTACGTCTGGGTTTAAAGCCATGTATTCTTCAGCTAAAACTTCCATAACTGGAGTTACTGATGTAGATCCAACAACTTCAATAGTTCCTTCTAAGCCAGCAGCTTCGTATGAAGGTAATGAAGCAACAACTGATCCTGATTCTTCTTCAGTTGATTCTTCTTCTGTAGCTGACTCTTCTTCAGTTGTTTCTTCTGATGAAGCTTCTTCTTCTGTAGTTTCTTCTTCAGACGCAGCTTCTTCAGCTCCAGCAGACTCTTCGCCTTCAGCTGGCTCTTCAGTTGTTTCTTCTGATGCTGATTCTTCAGTTGTTTCTTCAGATGAAGCTTCTTCAGATGATTCTTCACCTTCAGCAGATGCAGAAGCGTCTACAGCGATGTATCCTTCTTCTTCAACGATTGTTTGTCCTTCTTGAGAGTGGATGAATGTTAAGAAGTCAGCTGATAAGTCAGATTGATCTTCTCCCCATGCCACTACGAATGGACGAGCGATTGGGTAATCTCCAGCGTTAATTGCTTCTGGAGTAGCTTCTGCTCCATCAACAGTAACAGCTTTAACTGTATCATTTAATGAACCTAATGAGATATATCCGATTGCATTTGGATCTCCAGCAACAGTTTGCATAACTCCGTTAGTACCGTTTTGGATTGCAGCTGATGTAGTAGTCATGTCATCTTCGTTTTCGTCAACAACACCAACGATTTCTACGAATGCTCCACGTGTTCCTGATCCATCTTCACGAGAAACAACGTTAATTGTTCCCTCTTGTGCGAATGCTGGTACAACTGATGATAATACTAATCCTGCAGTTGCTAATAATGGTAAAGCTTTTAATGTTTTTTTCATTAATGTACATCTCCTTTTGATTTCTAATGTTTCAACGACATCTAATCACTCGTCTGATAGTCAAACCATCAGCACACCTCTATTATAACAAGCGATTGTAAATTTAATGTAAATCTATTGTAAATTTTATGTTAAGACTCTCTGTTCTCCTTAACGATTACTTTAATAAAATAAAATCCCCTCTTTATTAAGCCTTAACTTAATGAAGAGGGGATGGGTATGCCATTAGTTTAATTCTACGATGTCTCCTGAGTGTAAGTACACAATTCTTTCGCAAATATTAGTCACATAATCTCCGATACGTTCTAAGTTATTTGCAACACCAATATAGTTAATACCTCCGATAATTACTTCAGTATCAAATTCCATTGTTTGTGCAGCAATTCCATAAATTTGTTGTTGTAGAGCATCTAACTCATTATCACGGTCAGCAATCTTACGTGCTGCTCTAACATCACCCTTAACAAATGCTTGAATGACATCAGTAATCATCTCTTGAGCAAGCTCACCCATTTGTTTAACAATATCATCTAGGCGCTCGATTTTTTCTTCGTCAGGATTACGACGAATGACAGTCTTAGCAACAGATGTTGCATGGTCAGCGATACGTTCTACATCTGAATTTGCAGAAAATACTGTAAAGATTTTTCTTAAATCTCCAGTCACTGGTTGTTGTAATGCTATTAGAAGGTATGCATCTCTTTCGATTTCAACACTTAAAGCATTAATTCTTAGGTCATCAGCAATTACTTCGTGCGCTAATTCATTATCATTTTCGTCAAACGCTTTAATCGCTTTATGTAATGACTCATTAGCGAAGTTACTTAACATAATTAATTTATCCAAAAATTTTTCTAATTCTTCTTGAAATGCTTCTCTCACTGTTTTTCCTCCTAGAAAATATACGTATTAGTTTAAATAAAATTAACCGAAGCGACCTGAAATATAATCGTCAGTGCGTTGTTCTGACGGGTTAATGAAGATTTTCTCAGTATCATCAAATTCAATGACTTCCCCAGTTAAGAAGAATGCTGTTTTATCAGAAATACGTGCAGCTTGTTGCATATTATGAGTAACAATAACAACCGTATATTTCTCTTTTAATTCAGAAATAAGTTCTTCAATTTTCCCAGTAGAAATTGGGTCAAGTGCAGAAGTTGGCTCATCCATAAGTAATACTTCTGGATCGTTAGCAATCGCACGTGCAATACAAATTCTTTGTTGTTGTCCACCAGAAATTGCTGTTGCATTTTTATCTAATTTATCTTTTACTTCATCCCAAATTGCTGCTGCTCGTAAACTTTCTTCAACAATTTGGTCAAGTTGAGTTTTATCTTTAATCCCGTGAGTTCTAGGTCCATAAGCAATGTTGTCATAAATACTTTTTGGGAATGGGTTTGGATGTTGGAACACCATACCAACTTTTTTGCGTAATAAATTAGCGTCATAGCCTTTTTCGTAGATATTTTGACCATCTAAAGAAATTAATCCATCCACACGAGCATATGATACTAAATCTTGCATACGATTTAATGTTTTGATAAATGTTGATTTACCACAACCTGAAGGTCCGATAAATGCTGTAACTACTTTCTCTTCAATATCCATATTAATATTTTTTAACGCTTGAAAATCACCGTAATAAAAGTCTAAGTCTTTAATTTTAAATTTTGTGTTAGCCATATTTTTTATTTCCCTCCAGAGCCTAGTCGATTACCAATTAAATTTGATAAGCCGTTAATGAATAGAACAATTAATATTAGAATCGATGCAACAGCATATGACTCATCTACGTGAAGTCCTTCTTGAGATAACATATACATGTGAACCGCAAGAGTACGACCTGAATCTCCTAGTGATGATATCATACTTGATGATGATCCTAAAGTATAGATAAATGCTGCTGACTCACCGACAATACGTCCAATTGCTAAGATAACTCCGGAAAGAATACCTGGCATCGCAACTGGCAGAACGACAGTAAAGATTGTTCTTAATCTTCCTGCTCCTAAACCATAACTACCCATACGTAAAGAATCATTGACCGAACGCAATGCTTCTTCAGTAGATGAGATGATGATTGGTAAAATCATAATTGTTACCGTTAAAATACCCGCAAAGTGAGAATATCCCCACTCAAACTGATATACGAATAAAAGCATACCAAACAGTCCGTAAACAATTGATGGAACTGCCGCTAATGTATCAGTTGCTAAACGAATAATTGGTAAGAATTTACTTTTTTGATCAGCGTATTCTACTAAGTAGAACCCAGTAAAGATTCCTACTGGACCTGCAATGAGTAATGATGCACCAATAATAATTAATGTTGAAATAATTGACGGCATCATAGACACATTATCAGTCGTATAATCCCATTCAAACATTGATGCAGATAAATGAGGTATTCCATTATAGAAGATATAACCTACAATGAAAAGTAACATACCTAATGTAAATAAACCTGCTGCCCATACTAATATTTTAAAAAAGCTGATTTTTTTAGTCATTAGTCGTTCCCTCCTCTGTTTTTAACGAACATGAAAGTAGTATTTAGGAGGATAATAAAGATAAATAATACAACCGCTGTAGCAATTAACGCTTCTCTATGGCGACCACTTGCATAACCCATCTCCAGAACAATATTCGTCGTTAACGTACGAACACCTTGGTTTAAATCGTTAGGGATTGCTGGTTGGTTACCAGTTACAAGAATAACAGCCATTGTCTCACCAATCGCACGACCAATACCTAAGATAATCGCAGATAAGATACCTGATTTTGCAGCAGGTAATATAACGCGCATAACTGAACGGTCATGATCAGCACCTAAACCAACACTCGCTGAGTAGTATTCTTTAGGAACAGCACGTAAAGATGCCTCAGACAAACCAATAATAGTAGGTAAAATCATAATACCTAACAATGTAGAAGCCGTTACAATATTCATCCCTGTTCCACCCATTAAATCACGGAAGAATGGCACAAATAATCTTAATGCAAAATAACCGTATACAATAGATGGAATTGATGCCATTAAGTTAATTGCAGGCTTTACAAATTTATATAACCAGTCAGGACAGTAGAATGCCATAAAGATAGAAGAAAGAACACCGATTGGAACCCCAATAATAATTGCTCCTGCTGTAACAACAAGTGACCCAACAATCATTGGTAAGATACCAAATGAAGGTTTGGAAGCAGTTGGACGCCATACCTCGTTAAAAATAAAGTTACCAATTCCTTCTTCAAGTATAAAAGGTACTCCACCTTCAAAAATGAAGTAGAATATTAAAATAATCGAAAGAATCGATAATGACGCACACACTATGAAAACATATTTCATAAATGTTTCAGTAAAATTAGACTGCATACAGAATCTCCTTTAAAAAAATAAGTTACATTACAATTAAGTACCGTAATAGAATACTTGCGTCTTCATTTTACAACTCAATTGTAAATTTTGTGTAAATATTTATAAAGCGGTTTATTATAGTCATTGTAAAGACGGGAACTCGGGAAAAATTGCAACAATAAAAAAACACTTTATATCATCAAGTATTGTTACAACCGAATTACACAAATGAATCTATATATATTTTTCTGCATATAATTTCTATGATTAAAAATATATAGATTGCATAGGTGAGACTCATACTTTTTCGCTTTATTAAATGCTTTTTTAATATAACTTTTAGCTTGACTCAATGGGAAATAAATTATTCTAAAGGGAGTTTGATATGGAATGTGGTACCAATTCCCACCTCACTTTCAACATGAATGGTTCCGTTCATGTTCATAATTAAGTTACGTACAATTGATAAACCAAGCCCGGTTCCACCTGAATTTCGACTTCGCCCTTTATCTACTCGATAGAAGCGTTCAAAAATTCGTTCTTGGTCTGCTTTTGGAATTCCAATTCCTTTATCTGAAACAGAAAAATGTACAGAATTATTAACTTGTTCAATATTAATTTTTACCTCACTATCGACATCTGAATAATTAATGGCATTATCAATCAGATTTGTAAAAATTTGTTCAATACGATGTTGATCTGCCTTCATCATCACAGGTCTCTCAGCATCAACTGAAATACTAATATGTTTCCTATCAGCCTGTTTGTAGAAGAACTGAATTAGATTATTCACGGTCTCTACAACTTCAAACGGCTTAACAACCATAGGTTCACTTTTCTTCTCAACACGAGACAATTCTAAAATATCACTAATAATCGTCTCTAACCGATTACTTTCATTTGCAATGATTGTAATAAATTTCTCCGCTAACTCTGGTTGCTTTAAAGCACCATCTAAAAGTGTCTCAGCAAAACCTTTGATTGCTGTCACTGGTGTTCTTAACTCATGTGAAGCATTCGCAACAAACTCTGTTCGAACTGTTTCTAAGCGTCTTACTTGTGTAATGTCATACAACAAGACAAGAATCGATTCAATCTCATCAGGTGATTTCCCGTAAGGAATAATATTCACATCTATAAATTTAGACGTCGGAATATATAGTTCGATGTGATTGCTTAATGGCTGATGCGTCTTAAGTGCTTCATTAATCATATCTACCAGTACATAACTCTTAATTACTGCCTGGAAAGATCTTTGCGTTGTATGTATATCTATATTTAATAATTGCATCGCTTCAGAATTAATTAATTCGATTTTTCCAGAATTACTTATTAAAACTACACCCAAGTTTAAATGTCCCATTAATAAGGATAGTCGTTGCTCACTAGCATTTAAATCACCACGTTTGGTTTTTAACTCTTGTTTTAATGTCGAAATATTTGTACCTAAATTATCGATAACGGGTAAATTACCTCGTATATATTCAAATTGGTACTGATCATCTTCTACATGTTCAACCGCTAAATTGATGGCTTCGATTGGTTTTGTAACAAAGTTGATTATATGTCTATACACCAAGTATATTAGAAGTAAGATTAGGAAAATAATGACTGCCATCCACAAATAAAAGTCATCTAACTGATCTTGAAACAACGACTTGTTATAGTACTTTACTAACTGATACGTCCCATCATTTGCTTCGATTGGCGTGTAAACAACATAACCATTTAGATATACCTTGCTCGACACTTTATCTTTTGGAAAGTCTTTTAACTGTTGTCGAACCGTTTGTAGTCGGGTTCTTTCAGCAAAATCATTCCAAATAACTTCGCCATCTTTCAGTACAATTGATTCTGCGCTATCTGTACGCTTGAATGGTTCAATTTTTAACTCGACTTCTGAAAAGTTCTCAGCATTCACTCCTAAATCTTCTAGAAATTCTGCTTGAATCTCAGCTCGTGTCTCCAAAGGCTGTAATATTGAACGATGAATAAGTTGTCTCACAAAATACCCAGAGATACTGATTCCAATTACTACGCACACAATTAAAATAATTCGGGAATTGCGTTTATGTAATCTCTGGTTAAAAATCATTCTTTTGGCACCACGAATTTATACCCAAATCCTCGCACGGTTTTGATATATTCAGGATTTTTCGTATCCTTTTCGATTTTTTCTCGTAAATGACTAATATGAACATCGACAATTCGTGTCTCACCCGCATAATCAAAGCGCCAAATACTATTTAATAATTGTTCACGACTTAAGATACGACCTTTACGAACAGCCATATAAACTAATAACTCAAATTCTTTAGGTGTCACTTCAATTTTATCGCCGTGAACGACAACTTCATATCGATCAGCGTAAATTTCAATATCACCTAATTTAATCACTGAATCTGATTCATCTTGTAATAAGTAACGATCTTCTTCGTAGTCATTATAATTATCTTCTAATTCACGTAACTCAGCATCAACTGCTTCTTGATGAGCTTGTTCACTGTCTTTTTCTGACATATGTTTTGCTTCAGTTCTTCTCAAGATTGCTTTTATTCTTGCCGTTACTTCTCTAGGACTAAATGGCTTAGTCATATAATCATCTGCACCAAGCTCTAAGCCGATTACCTTATCGTACTCGTCATCTTTAGCAGTTAACATCAGAATCGGTGTATCTATATCCTCTTGTCTTACCCGACGGCAAATATCCATACCATCCATTCCTGGTAACATCACATCTAATATAATAAAGTCGTATTCATTCGTCTTTATCATCTTATATCCACTTTCACCATTATTGGCGGTGTCAACGGTATATCCGGCTTCTTTTAAGTTGTATTCTAATAATGTTAAGATTGCAATCTCATCATCAACAACTAGAATATGTTTCATAATTATCCTCCAGTTCATACCTATATACTATAATAATGCTCGTGTCTCCTATCTTATCAAAGTATCAAACCATTTTGTACAGGAAACTCTACATCATTTTTTATTATAACATTCTTTTAATATTCATTCTGTGTATATATTGTACCTTATCCATTAAAAAAAACTCAAAGGTTACGTAAGCTCTTGCTTTAATAATCTTTGAGTTTTCATATGACTATTTAAAATTTTAAAAATCGTTTAATCGACCGCCTTGCTCCGATAACACCTAATAAAATTCCTATAATGACTAAACCACCCGCAACATAATAAATAAATGGTGTGGTTGGTGTAAAGGCAATGACTTCTACTCCTGTAATCTCAACGGTGGCACTTTGCATCCCTTCATAAGCTCCGTAAAGTAAGACACTGGCAAAGATCGAACTAATTAAACCTATAAAGGCTCCTTCATAAGCAAATGGTGCGCGGATATAGCTATTTTGTGCCCCAACTAAGCGCATAATTTCAATTTCAGTTTGCCGTGCGTAGATGGTTAACTTGATTGTATTCGATATTAGCGCTACTGCAATTACAACGAGAACGGCTGCAATTAATGCAAACACAACTCTGACAATTTCAAGGGTGCTCAATAAGTTTTGCGTATCAATTTCACCATAAGTGACATCCACAGCGTAAGGTAATTCACTAATTTGCTCTGTGACAGCGTCTAAATATTCTGTATCTTCAACAGATACAACAAACACATTAAATAATGGGTTCGCATCATCACTAAATAGAGCAAACTCTTCCCCGACCCGGTCGATTAAGTCCTCTAGTTCTTCTTCTCTTGTTCGATACGTTATATCAGACACATACTCTATCTCTTCGATGGCTTGGTGTAAGTCCGCTTCATCTTGTTCATCTGCAGCTAGGTCGATGTGAGCTCGAATTTGAACGCCTTCTTCGATATCTTGAGTTATATTATCAACGTTACTCAAGAGCATAATTAATCCACCCACCATTAAGAGTGTGACTGTCATTGTTAAGATAGAGGCAGCAGTCATCCAACCATTACGAAATAAATTACGGAAACCATTACGGAGTTGTCTGAAGAAATTTCTAATGCTTTTCATTATATTCCCCCTCATACTCATCACGAACGAGATTGCCTTTTTCTAAACGAATTAAGCGGTGCTTAAATTCATTAACCAAATGGTCATTATGTGTTCCCATGAGAACAGTGGTTCCATTCTGGTTAATGCGTTCGAGTAATCTAAATATCTCAATTGCATTCTCAGGGTCCAAGTTTCCGGTTGGCTCATCGGCAACGAGAATACGTGGGTGATTAACAATCGCACGTGCAATCGATACTCGCTGTTGCTCCCCACCTGATAACTCTTTTGGATATTGGTTTACTTTTGTTCTTAACCCAACGAGTTCCATAACTTCTTTAACTCGCTTTTTAATTTCTTTACGACTTTTCCCTGTTACTTCCATCGCATAGGCGACATTTTCATACGCCGTTAGGGATGGAAGGAGTTTAAAGTCTTGGAAGATGACCCCGACTTGTCTTCTTAACATAGGGACATCTTTTGGTTTTAATCTATTTAAGTGATATTTTCCTACGACGACTTTTCCTTGCGTTTGTATTTCTTCACGGTAAAGAATTTTCATTAATGTCGATTTACCGGACCCACTCGGTCCAACGAGGTAGGCAAACTCGCCTTGTTCGATTCGTAGATTAATGTCGTTCAATGCAACAACACCATTCTCATATCGTTTCGATACGTTTGTTAATTGAATCATGTCCTTATCCTCACTTTCAAAATATTCTGTCCCATTGTATATGAAATATGTATCACAGTGATAACAAACTGCTAACTATTAGATTATTCAATGGACCATTTTAGATAGGCATCAATAAAATCATCTAAATCCCCGTCCATGACTTTATCGGTATTTCCAACTTCATAATTTGTACGGTGGTCTTTAACCATTGAGTAGGGATGGAAGACGTATGATCTAATTTGTGAGCCCCAGCCAATCTCTTTTTGATCCCCTTTAATTTCAGCTAGTTCTTTTGCTTTTTGTTCAACTTCAAGTTGGTGCAGTTTCGACTTTAATAGTTTCATCGCTTGTTCACGGTTTTGAAGTTGTGATCTTTGAGCCTGACTTTGAGTCACCACTCCAGTTGGAATATGAGTAATACGTACAGCAGAATCCGTCTTGTTAACATGTTGTCCACCGGCACCACTTGCACGATATGTATCAATTCGAATATCATCTGGATTGATATTTATTTCAACTGATTGGTCAATCAAAGGCATTACCTCTATAGAAGCAAAAGAAGTATGACGACGTGCATTTGAATCAAAAGGCGAGATACGAACTAAACGGTGGACTCCTTTTTCTGATTTAAGTAAGCCATAAGCATTATGTCCTTTAATCTCTAAGACGACACTTTTTATACCCGCTTCGTCTCCAACTTGATAATCTAAGACTTCAACGCTGAAACCTTTATGATCTGCATATCTTTGGTACATACGAAGGAGCATACTTCCCCAATCCTGGGACTCAGTTCCTCCAGCACCGGGATGAATTTCAAGAATAGCGTCATTTTTATCATATTCACCAGAGAGTAGTAGCATTATTTCATAACTATCTATGGCTTTAGAAAGAGCTTCAGTTAATTCCTCAGCTTCTTGATACATCTCTTCATCTTTCGTTTCATTATATAATTCAAGTGCCATCGTCAACTCTTCAACTTGGTCTTCAAGTGAGCTAATGGTTTGGTATGTTTCTTTACTACTGTTTAACTCTTGGATGACTTCTTGAGCTACCTCATTATCATCCCAAAAATCTGGTTGACTCATTTGATATTCATAATCTGCAATATCCGCTTCTAATGCGTCTAAGTCAAAGAGACCCCCTAAAGCTATCCATCTTTTCTTGAGCAATTTCGACAAATTGTGTCATTTCATAAAGTTCCATCGTTCTATTCACTCCATCTAATTAAATTCCTTTGTAGTATAGCACCATAATAATCTTTCGTAAAAGAAAAACCGGCAGTGATAATTCCCCTGCCGGCTAACTTATTCAAAAATTAGTTTGTTCCACCTGGTTTATTCACTTGCTCACGTTCAACATTTTGTCTTACTTGAGCTTTCATAATAAAGCGAGTGACATCATATTCAATCGCGGCAACCATTTCTTCAAAGCGGTCAAATCCTTCTGTTTGGTATTCAGTTAATGGATTCGTTTGAGCATATGCTCTTAGTCCTACACCTTGACGTAAATGATCCATCATATCAATATGATCTGTCCATTTAGAGTCAACAACACGTAAGATAATTACTTTCTCAAACTCAGCAATTTGTTCTGGTCCATTAAGTTGAGAGATTTTTTCACTATATACTTCTTCAGCTTTTTCATATAAGAAGTTTACTAATTCCTTTTTATTTTTACCTTGTAAGTCTGATAACTCTAAAGTTTCTGGATTTACAATCGCTGAATGTGCGAAGTCTAGTAAAGATTCTAATTTCCAATCTTTTTTCTCACCTTCGGTTGCATAAGCAACTTGGCGTTCTATGGTACGTTTGATCATTGCTTTGACATAATCTGTTAATGGTTCACCTGCATCAATCACTTCGTGACGTTGTCCATAGATAACTTCACGTTGTTCACGCATAACTTCGTCATATTCAAGAACATTTTTACGTGTATCATAGTTATTACCTTCTACACGTTTTTGAGCTGATTCAACTTGACGAGTTAACATGCGGCTTTGAATTGCTACATCGTTCTCATCTTCGTCTTCGTTTAATTTCTCCCAGAGTCCTTTAATACGGTCTGAACCGAAACGACGCATTAAATCATCTTCTAATGATAAGTAGAATTGTGATGCACCTGGGTCACCTTGACGACCCGAACGACCACGTAATTGATCATCGATACGACGTGACTCATGACGTTCTGTACCGATTACACATAAACCACCTAACTCCTTCACTCCGCTACCTAGTTTAATATCGGTACCACGACCAGCCATGTTGGTTGCAATTGTAACTGCGCCGCGTTGACCAGCTTGCATAATAATTTCTGCTTCTTTGAAGTGGTTTTTCGCATTTAATACTTCATGCGGTACACCTTTTCTAGTTAAAAGTTGTGATAAATATTCTGATGTTTCTACCGCAACCGTACCAACTAGAATTGGTTGGCCTTTTTCGTGACGGCGAATAATTTCATCCGCTACTGCGTTAAATTTCGAGCGTAGGTTCGGGAATAATAGATCCGCTGCGTCATCACGAATCACTGGACGGTTTGTTGGGATTTGAATAACACTCATCGCATAAATTTCACGGAACTCATCTTCTTCCGTCTTAGCTGTACCAGTCATCCCAGCTAATTTGTTGTACATACGGAAGTAGTTTTGGAACGTTACTGTCGCCATAGTCTTAGACTCATCTTCAATGTCTACGCCTTCTTTCGCTTCAATCGCTTGGTGTAGTCCATCTGAGTAACGACGTCCTTCCATGATACGTCCGGTAAAGCCGTCAACGATTTTTACTTTTCCTTCGTCAACTACATAGTCAATATCGACTAACATAATGTAGTTGGCACGTAAGGCTTGGTCAATATGGTGAACAAGTGCAGTATTATCTACGTTATATAAGTTTTCTAAACGGAATACTTTCTCTGCTTTATCCACTCCGCCGTCTGTTAAGTTGATTGATTTTGATGTTAGATCAATTGTATAATCTTCATCTTCTTTTAACCCTTTAACAAAGTAATCGGCACGCGTATATAAAGCTGTTGATTTACCAGCTTGCCCAGAGATAATTAAAGGAGTTCTTGCCTCATCAATTAAGATTGAGTCAACCTCATCGACAATCGCGTAATAAAGTGGTCTTTGAACCATTTGGTGTTTGTAAACAACCATATTATCACGTAAGTAGTCAAAGCCTAGTTCGTTATTTGTACTATAAGTAATATCTGAGTTATAAGCTTCACGTTTTTCACTTGGGTTCATTGAGTTTAAGTTCAAGCCAACTGTTAGGCCTAAGAAGCGGTACACTTCTCCCATTTCTTTCGAGTCACGAGTTGCTAAGTAATCGTTCACTGTTACAACGTGAACACCTTTATCAGCTAACGCGTTTAAGTAAACTGGCATTGTTTCAGTTAACGTCTTACCTTCACCAGTCTTCATCTCAGCAATATTACCTTCATGGAGAATAATTCCACCTTGGATTTGAACTTTATATGGGAATAATCCAAGTACACGACGAGCTGCTTCTCTTACAACAGCGAATGCTTCAGGTAAAATGTCCTCTAAAGTCTCTTTGTTAGCGAGACGGTTTTTAAATTCAGTAGTCATGTTACGGAGTTGTTCATCAGTCATTTCACGGTAAGTAGGCTCCATAGCCATAACTTCGTCAGCGATTTTACTTGTTCTGCGTAATTCGCCTTTATCATTTTCAATTAAATTTTTAAGAAAATTAGCCATCAATACTGCTCCTTTTATTCATTATCTATGTCATGTAAGACCTTGATTCAGTCTGAATCGGCCAATAGTTAAACACACTTCCCTATTCTAACATGAATATCGAAAAATGAAAATATCAAATAGCATTCATAAGCACTCTTATCAAGAATTTCAGGGGTTTTTCTCATTGTCTTTAAAGTAATTTTTAATTCTTTGTAATTTCTTAAAATATATCAACAAAAAAGGCAAAGGACACATTGTCCCTTGCCTTTTAATATCTTTATAATGCTGTCATTAGAGTGATGAGGTTTCTATTAAGCCGTAACGACCATCTTTACGACGGTAAACAATTGAAATTTCCATTGTTTCAGCATCTGTATAAATAAAGAAGTCATGACCTAGCATGTTCATTTGTAGAACTGCTTCTTCGCTGTCCATTGGTTTTAAATCTACTCGTTTAGAACGAACGATTTCTAATTCTGGGTCTTCAGAAACTGGCTCCGCTGGAGCAGATGTATCTGGGTATAAGCCTTCGAAACCACGTTCTCTTGACTTACGGTTAATTTTTGTTTTGTATTTTCTTACTTGTCGTTCTAATTTATCCACGACAAAGTCAATACTTTTATATAAATCTTCACTTGTCTCTTCTGCACGAAGAACTAAGAATGGTAATGGAATTGTTACTTCAGCTTTTGCAGTTTTATCAGAATATACTTTTAAATTTACATAAGCAGTTGCGTCCGGAACGTCTGTAAAGAAACGTTCTAATTTTTGAACTTTTTTCTCTGCATAATCGCGAATTGCTTGTGTAACCTCGATATTTTCTCCACGTACATTATAGTTAAACATACTAATCCCTCTTTTCCAATATTTTCTAATACTATGAATTAATTAAACTCAAAGTTAATATGGAATAAATGCAAGTCTCTATTATTCACTCAACTTTACCTCTCACTTAACATTTGATTCTAAAGAATAAATAGTGATTAGGAAAAAAAGTAGTTATCTACCACTTTTATTTATTATATCATAGATCCAGTATATTGAAAACGTAAACACTCTCTAGATTTCGTATTAATTACGAAACTGTTGTCTTAAAGTATCACCGGTCGAAATCCCAAGAAATTCATCATTTTCTTGAATGATATAATCCCCAGTGAACTCCACGTGAAACTGCTCCGTATTTTCTTTGCGAATGGCGATAATATTCGTACCGTATTTTTCACGGAAATTCATTTGGCTTATTTTCTTACCAATCCACTTGTCTTTTACTGGGAAAATACTGATATTGTTACGGTTATCAAGTCCAATTAATTCATGGACCGTTGGGTTACTTAATTCACGTGCAATTCGAACACCCATCTCTACTTCTGGTAATATGACACCGTCCGCACCAACTTTTAGTAAGACATCTCGGTAATCCGCATTTTTAGATTTGACGATAATTTTTTCGATGCCTAATTTTTGTAGATGGAGAATAGCTAGGATAGTGTCTTCTAATCTTTGTGATGTTGCAACAACTGCGATATCACAGTCACCAACACCGGCATCTTTCAGTTGATCAATCTTTGTAAAATCACCTTGAAGGCATTGAGCTACTTCATCAATAATCTCTTCAACATGATCCATATTTTTGTCCATCCCAATAACATCAATATTTTCTTTAGTTAAAGTACGCGCTAGTGATGTTCCAAATAAACCTAAGCCTAACACGGCAATTGTTTTTCTTCTCATAATTTCTCCTTTTATCCTACCATAATATTCATTTCTGGATAATGCACTTTAGATTCTTTCTTTGGTCCGCCTAATGACCAAAAGAAAGTCATTAATCCGACACGTCCAACAAACATTAATAACATCATGACAAATTTGCCTATAACTGTTAAATCTGGTGTCAAACCAAGTGACAAACCAACCGTTCCAAAACACGACATGACTTCCATTAAGATATACTCCATTCCAAAACCATGCGGAATCTCTTCGGTTATAAAGAGAATCATTGAACTCGATATTAGCATAATGATACCCACGAAGATAATGAAGAACGCGCGTTTAACGTTGTCATAAGAGATATGTCTCGAGAAGACATTAATTTCTTCCCCTTTAAACATTCGGTACATAAACATAACAACCAGCCCGATTGTTGACACTTTCACTCCCCCAGCGGTTGAGCCAGAAGATCCACCGATAAACATTAATATGAAGGTCATAAATAAACCTGCATGAGAAACGTCCATGTAATCAACATTCGCGTACCCTGCTGTTCTTGGGGTGACCGCCATGAAGATAATATTGGCTAATTGATCGCCAAGAGAAAGGTGATTGAATGTCCCATAGCGCCATTCTGATAAACCAATAAATATTATACTGATTGTCAGAATAATCCCCGTCAAAATTAGGGTGAATTTAGAATAACGAGTCAGTTTTTTATTCTTCGGAAAAGAGATAATATCCATCCAAACAATAAAACCTAAACCACCCGAAAATATTAAACTCGCGATTATTAAAAGGATATAAGAGTTATCTTGAAAGCCGATTAAACTATCTCCAAATAAATCAAATCCTGCATTATTAAAGGCTGAAATACTATGAAAGATTGAATAAAAAAAGCCGGTACTTAACCCGAGTCTTGGGATTAAAACAAAACTTAACGCTAAAGCCCCCAGTGCTTGAATAGTTAAAGACACTTTCACGATACTTTTTACGATATCTTGCATCCCATAACTTGAAGATAAATTCAGTGTTTCTAGAACTAGATTTCGTTGTTTAAGATTAACTTTTGCACCGAGTATAGTGAAAAAAAGCATCCAAATCGTTAAGAATCCAAGCCCTCCAATTTGAATTAAGGTAATAATAATGGTTTGGCCAAAGGGACTCCAATGTTCTGCTGTATTCAAAGTGACTTGACCGGTCACACAAATAGCAGATGTAGCTGTAAATATCGCATCAACGCCATTCGTCCAATTACCTGCTTGTGAAGACACTGGTAACATGAGCAAAAACCCACCAATTAGGATAAGTGACAAATATATACAGACTACAATTTGCGGAATAGTTAATTTATCTATGATTCGATTTTTCATTTTTTCTTACAACTCACTCCTTTCTGCTTTGACTCATACTTTTGATCATCCAAAGAATGTAGTCAATGATGTAGGCTACAAGGACTGAAACCGGGTGAATCCATTCTTGCATTTGAATCGCTAAGTAGATTGTTCCAATGACAAGCGCAAATGATAGGACAGTATAAAGAATGTATAGTCCCATATTGAATGATTTTTTATCAGATACATAATTTAAATACTTGTACATGAATGTTCTTCGTATGAAAATAAAGAACCAACCATATAACCAACCTAAGCCATATGACCATTCAAATATGCATAATATTGCCGTGATTATTATAATAAAAACAGCAAGTGTCCGCCTATTCAATCTGTATTCACCATTTTCTTTTTATAATGAGCCTATACTAGCATACCCTTATTTAAAACACAATTAAAAGCCTTGTTATTACTCGCTCAATTGGTCTCTAGCAACACTAACGCTTATTAACCGGATTATTCTATCACGTTCTTCATAAAATTGATACAAAATTTTTTTAGCATGAATAAGCGTGGCTCCAGTCGTATAAATATCATCAAAAATTAACCAGTTTTCTTTTGACAAGTCTAGTGCCTCTTCTTTAATTTTAAAGGTGTTATTTAGATTTAATCTTTCTTTTTTTGATTTTTTTGCTTGCTTTACGCCGTCACCGATATAGTCAAAAGGAACTTGATAGGGTATGTCTGCTACATCAAGTAAATAAGCAGTAGGGTGGAATTGTCGGATTTTTAAACTTTTCGGGGAACTTGGTAATACTACCCATTGGTACTCCTTGTATTTTTCATAAACCTCTTTTAAATATGGGGATAGAATGGCAGCCATACGAACGTCACCATGGTATTTGTAATTTACAATCCACTCTTGCATCGCTTCATTATAGTCAAATAAGGCTTGGTGACTGATTAGTTGACTCGGTGTATTTTTATGCCAATTCGCACAATCGAAACAATACGCCTGCTGAGATATGACTATAGGTTTTAAAAAAACATTTTTAGAGCTAACCTCTAAAGGCCGCCCACAACCTTTGCAGTCATCAGTATGCGGGATTAGTAAATTAAATTTACTTTGACATGTTCGACAAAGAATTGGAAACGCTAATGGTTTAAAAGTAAATAATTGCTTAATAGATAAGTAATGATTGAGGTGTTCACTACAAATTATGCAGATATCACTTTGAGCTATAGTCATCGATTAATCCCCTTTCATTAGCCAATTGATTCATTTCCTTAATTTGCTTACGTGCTTCTAGCATTGCAAGATTCTTACCTCCATGGGCATAAATTAATTCTCCGGTGGGAAAATTAGGTTTACGACCGACACGCCCGCTCATTTGAACTAAAGCTGATGTTGAATATAGTTGACTCTCTGATCCCACAATACATACATGACAATTGGTGAAAGTAACTCCTCTTTCAAGGATGGTCGTTGATATCAGCGCGTCATAATTACCATCACGCAATGCTTGCACTTTCTCTTTTCTCTGGGAATCTTTTGCATGAACTACCGCAATCTTCAATTCTGGCCAAGCTTTACTCAACCATGCAAACAGATTCTCCGCCAAGCGAATATTTGGCATAAAGACTAATTTCACTCCCTCTAGATTTAGAAACCAATTGAGCAATGAGTACAGTCGTCTTTTTCTGCGTTTTTCAATTTGTTGGCGCCAATCACCTATCCAAAAAAATTGCGGCTCGGGAAGCGGATTCCGGTGATACCTTGCGGGAAGAATGGTGGATGTCATATTTTTATTAGCTACTTCTTGCGTTAAATGTTGATCAGGCGTTGCAGTTAAATAAACCAACTTCCCATTGAGCTTTCTCACTGCTCTTTGCGTCGCAAAATGTAAACTGACATCATTGACGTAGGGAAAAGCATCGACTTCATCAACAATTAATAAATCAAAAGCGTCTTGAAATCTTAATAACTGGTGAGTCGTAGACACTACCATCGGAGAATAACGATACCCTTCCTCACTTCCACCATAAAGGAGAGTGACATCAACACTTTCAAAAGCTGCTTGAAGTCGGGGTTTCAATTCCATACAAACATCGATACGAGGCGACGCTACACAGACTCGACCGTTGCGTCGTATAATGTGATCAATCACTGGAAAAATCATCTCTGTCTTGCCTGCTCCTGTCACCGCATGCACCATATGGGTCCGGTCACTGTCCTCTAGACTTTCAATTAAATCTTTTGAAGCGCGTGCTTGTTCAGGTGATAAAGTTCCCTGCCAAGTGAGTTTACTCTGTGTTGGTGTTGTTAGATAACTTTGTTGGTCTTGTAAGTAATAAAGCGAATCGCCTTGAAGAACTCGCCCCATCTGTAGACAATTTAAACAGTACACGCGCTCATCTGTTAAATTGAAGACGGCTTGAGTGGGTAAGGCGGTGAATAATTTAGATTGTTGATTACGACAACGCCGACAGCAATAACCATCTTGAGTTATTTCAATTGCTGGTTGTTGCTCCATTTGGTCTAATACTTCATTGAGTTGTGGTGTTTCATCTAAGTCACTTAATTGCAGTTCTACTTCTGCACTAGTCAAAAGTCGTCCCCGCAGATTTTTTAGGTAATCTTCTTGTTGGATTGGAATCACTATTTCTTCCAGCCTTTCGTATTTTTTGAACGCTTACCGTTCTATATATAAATACGTATTTTTAAGGTGTTTCCATTATTAAGTTTTTATAAAAATTTGCTTTTGATGACACTAAAGACGATCCGCATTCCCATTTGACTTGAGTTGAAGTAATTAAAGACAAACCACAATCTCATTTGGCCTAAGACGCCGTACTGTGATTCCAGACAACAAAAAAACCGTTCCTCAGTTTTCACTGAAAAACGGTCATTGCTTATGATAGGCGAATACTATTAAGTTTTTCTTGAACCAGTTGTGGGCGAAGGGCTCCTTTGATAACTATTTCTCCATTCATCACTAAGGCAGGAATATAATTGATGTCAAAAGATCTTCGCGGTTAAAATCGCAGTTCTTCACTGTGCAGGTTCAAAGGAAATGACCGTTGTTTTACTGTCGCTTCTGGAAATTTCTTTAAAATCTCTTGCAAACGTCTGGATTGGATATAACAATACGAGCAGACAGAATTGTGAAAAATTCGATTTCCATAGTCGCGTCCTCTAAAAACCAAACATGTCGTCTTGTTTATTCCAAACTTCCTTGTAAGTTTCTGAGATTGAAATCGTATCATCCAGTAAAGTTTGTAATCTCAATTCGATTTCATCATTGACTTTGCCATCCGTATTAAAGTCCGTGTCAATAGCATAAACATATTTTGGAATAATAACTCCATGCATATAATGGATAATTGGTTTAATTTGGGTTTCTGGAACTAAGTAATGGCGTAGTGATCCTCCAGTAATAATTAGTCCGATCACTTTTCGGTCAAAGGCTCGAACGGGTAATAAATCAAACAGATTTTTTAAAGCAGCTGGAATCGATGCTTGGAAGATTGGTGCGCCAAACATAATGACATCACTTTCCATAATTGCTGACGCTACTTCTAATGTATCACCCGAATAATCTAAATAATTGCGTCCATCACTGAATTGAATTTTCTTATCTTGAATATTTAAATAGCGAATATCATGTTCAGTTTCGTAGGACTCTTTCATCAAATTATAAAAAGTCGTCGTTATTTTCTTAGTTTTAGTTCCACCGGTTGAAGCGGATAATATTAAAATTTTCAATCGATTACTCCTAGCTATTTCTTAGTATGTTTTTTAACTTCTGGAATGACTTTTGTTGCTAATAAATCAATCGTACGTTTGATGTCATCGGTTGAAACACCACCTAAATCGATTTGCCCAACATAGCGATCCATTCCAAAGACTTCGTGTTGATATAGTAACTTTTCAATAACTAAACTTGGATCTCCAACATTAATGATGCTTCTTGAATCTAGTCCTTGAGCAAACTGCTGTTTAGGGAATGACTGTCCATTCGAGTGAACCATTCCTGAGTTTACATGTGGGTAATACTCTTGGAATGCTTTTTGAGCGTCTTCACGAACATATAAATAACTCGCTGTTGCGACTGGCAAAGTGTTTACGTCATAACCTTCGTGAACCGCAGTTTCACGGTAAGCATCCGTTAAGTGTCTAAAGGCTTCAGCAGGGCCACCTAAGTAAGCTAAGTAAAGCGGAATACCTGCAATCGCTGCGTTTCTAGCAGAATTTAAAGAACCACCAACCGCACGCCAAATTGGCAAGCTACCTGATTCATTATCCGGTCTTGGAAGAACTTGCGCATCATTTAGAGGTGCACGGAATTCCCCTTCCCATGTGACACGTTTGTTTCGGTTAATTTTAAGTAATAAATCTAGCTTTTCTTCAAATAAAGCTTCATAGTCATCTAATTTGTAACCTAATAAATCAAAGATTCCGACACGAGAAGCACGCCCTGCGACTATTTCGAATCTTCCGTCTGAAATTAAGTCAATGGTTGCCGCATCTTCATAAACGCGGACTGGATCAGATGTACTGATAATGGTTGCACCAGAAGTTAGTTTGATATCTTTGGTTGCTTGAGCGATCGCAGATAGAATAATCATGTGTGCTTGTGACACAAAATGTTCTTGATGTGATTCCCCTACTTGGAACACATCCATTCCTGCTTGTTCAGCAAGTAAAGCCATCTCAATGATTTGGTCAATACGCTCTTTCTCAGACATTCTAACACCTGTATGTGGATTGGTTACAATATCTCCTAATGTGTAAAGACCAAATTCAATTCCGTTTGATGTATCAATTTGTGGTAATGTATTTTTTTGAGATTTCATAGTGATTTCCTTTCTATGACTTCGTATATTTTTTTACAGTGGGCATAACTTTATCAGCTAATAAGTAGAGTGTCTTTTTCACTTCGTCAAACTCCATCCCGGCAAAGTCAATTTCAGCACTAAATCGCTGTTGTTTAAACGCTTCGTGTTGGTACAAAATTTTCTCAATGATGAGTGATGGTTCTCCAATAGTTACAACGCTTTTAATACTTTGTCCTTGAGCTAATGCACGTTTGGGGAAAGACTCTCCATTCGTTAATTTAAAACCTTCATTGATATGCGGATAAACTTGACGGTAGGCTTCTTTCGTACTTTCACGAATAAAGACCCAACCACCCGTCCCGACAGGAATATTATCAATATCATGCTCTGCTTCTTTGGCAGCGCTTCTAAAATTATTAATGCGGTTTGCGTAGGTCATGACCGCTCCTGCTAATGTCGCTTGAAACACAGGCACGCCTAATTCACCTGCACGAATTGCTGAAGTCATTGTATTCCCTAAGCCTCGCCAAATAGGTAGATGATTCTTTAAAGGACGCGGCAATATTAATGCATCATTTAAAGGTGCTCTAAACTCACCTTCCCAAGTGACTCTTTCACCTTTATTTAGTTTCAATAATAACTCAAATTTTTCTTCAAATAATTCTTTATAAGCAACACTATTATAACCTAATAACTCAAAGGAACCAAACCTTGATGCACGTCCTACAATTAATTCCATTCGGCCATTCGATATTAAATCTAAGGTCGCTGCATCTTCATAAACTCGAACTGGGTCTAATACGCCAATCGTTGTAACTGCCGATGACAATCGGATATTTTTCGTCGCTTTTGAAATTGCTGTCAGAATAAGTAAGTGTGATTGTGATACGAAATATTCCTGATGAGACTCGCCTAATTGGAAAATATCGAAACCAGCATCTTCAGCAAGCTTTGCTAATTCAATAATTTCTTGAATCCGTTCCTTGGCTGAAATACGCTTTTTAGTATGTGGATTTGGTAAATGATCTCCTAATGAGTAAAGTCCAAATTCTATTCCATTCGATGTATCAATCTTAGGATTAGGACTGTGAATCAAACTCGATTTAGACATGTCATCCTCACTTTCGTCATATTTATATATTCATTTTACTACGTTTCTCTTATAGTATAAACCATCTTTGACCATTCTTGATAAAATTCGCTAAAAAAAAACAAGCCAAGAACGGCTTGTTAATATTTAATATATTATAATTGCAATTAATTTATTAGAGGGAGGATTAACATCCCTTTTGCTCCTTTACCAGTATGTGTTGAAATAACCGTTCCTAAACCATTTATACGTATGTTTATATTTGGGAATTTTGCTTCCATGCCTTGAGCGATTATCTCAACTTCTTCTTGGTCTAAAGCATGTGCAAATCGCACTTCAATCCCATCAGGGTATTCTTCGGATGCTTTTTGAACAAGTTCATGCCATCTTTGATACACTCTACGGTTTGTACGTAATTTCTCAAATAATACGATTTTACCTTCTTCGTTAAAGTATAATAGTGGACGTATTTTTAATAAATTTCCCAAGACGGCACTTGTCGTACTTAAACGACCGCCTTTAGCTAAATTGTCTAAGTTCTCGACCATTAAATATATATCCAAATGCGTTGCTTGCCAAGTGGCACGTCGATAAATCTCTTCAGCGTCAACACCTTCTTGACACCAAGTAATGATGTTCTCGATGATGGCCTCCATCGCAACAGACGCTGCTAAAGAGTCAATACAGTAGCTATCAATCAGATGTTTATATTCATCTAAAACCATTTTCCCGTTTTGGAATGTACCACTAATCCCACTAGATAGATGAATAGCAAAGATAGTATCGTAACCATCTTCAATAATTTGATCCACTGTGTCATAATAATGTCCAACAGACGGTTGTGACGTTGTTGGCAGTGAGGATTGAGTTTCTAACTGTTTGAAGAATGCTTCTTGCTCTTTTGGATCATTGGTGTCATGGGCAATCGAACCATCTTCAAAAATAACATTTAAGTTTACTTGATAAACATTTGGAAGTTGTCTCAATTCTTCTGATAAATATGCTGTACTATCAGTAATAATTGCTGGTTTCATTCTGGTCTCCTTTCTATAAGATTCTAAGATGATTTTATTCATCTCGATTAGACTATATTATGGAATTCATAGGTTTATGTCAACTAGTGATACTACCATTTTTTCTTATACTAAAGCTTCAATGTTCTTTTTACTTATTTGAGCTAGTAGTTTAAGCATGATAATATAGTCATAAGACAATTACATAGACAAGGAGCATCACTTTGGTTAATTATTATAGTATCAAAGAACCGATTATTCATGAGATTGATATTAAGAAATCTCGCTTTATTACGTATCTAATTCCCATTCAAACAGAAGAAGAATTCAATGAGCAACTTGCTGCGATCCGCAAAAAACATTATAAAGCGACGCATCATTGCCAAGCCTTTATCTTAAACGCAGATTCATCGATTCAACGTATGAGTGATGATGGTGAACCGAGTGGAACCGCAGGTGTTCCGATGTTAGAAGTTTTAAAGCGAAACAATCTAACCTATATTATGGCCGTGACCGTAAGATACTTTGGCGGAACAAAACTGGGTGCGGGTGGCTTAATTCGCGCTTATAGTATGTCGGTCAGCGAAACGCTAAACCACGCTAAATTGATTGCGAATGCAACGCAAATGGTGATTGAATTAACATTAGAATATAATCAAGTGGATAACTTTAACTACTACTTGGAACAAACGAGTACGCCTATTACAGTTCTTGACACTCAGTATACAGATAAAGTGTCTCTAACCTTAGCTTTGTATCTAGGTGACATTGAGCCGGTCCATCAAGAATTAATCGACCTATTCAGTGGGCAAATCGAATGGACTGAAATCGGTGAACAAACCGTTGATGTTCCAGTAACATCTACACAACCTAACTAAAGCAATTAGAGACTAGTATTAATTCACTTAATGCTAGTCTTTTTTATTTTGGTAACTTTGGTAAAATTCCGATTCCTAATGAGTTTTTACCCCCATGCGTTCCAAGAACGGGGGTTAAGTAGCCTACTCTAAAAGACATCTCCGGATATTTTTCCAATATTAACTCTTTCACTTCTAAAGCACTGTCTTCACAGTCCCCATGTGCTAAGGTCAAATCAATACCATCTGGATATTTAGCCACAGCTTCATCCACTAGAGTTAGGTACCTTTGATAAACTTTTTTAGTTGTTCTAACTTTTTCAAACACTTTGACTTTCCCCTCATCATCAAAATTTAAAATCGGACGGATTTTTAAGGTACTTCCTAGAAAGGCACCGAACGAACTTAATCGACCACCTTTCACAATCGCATTCAAGTCTTCAATGACAACATAAATCTTTGCTTGTTCAGAGAACCGGTTTAATTTTTCTTCGATCGTATCCAAATCAAAACCAGCTTCATTTAATTCAATCGAATATTCTAACAGTCGCTCTTCAACGTATGACGTTCCCTTGGAATCAATCATTCGAATATCTAAAGACTTTTGATATTGCTCACTAATCATACGGAAAGTATTATACGTCCCACTAATTGCTGACGCTAGTGTAATGATAATTACTGAATCGAACCCTTTTTGAACAATATCATCAAAGGATTCACTTAATTTCCCTTGTCTAGGTTGCGATGTCTTCGGTAAATCTTCCGTTGATTCTAAGCGTTGATAAAATTCTTTCATCAAACTTAAATCCGTTGTATCGGTATATGCAGCGTCTCCCCAAGTGACTTCAAGATTTTGCACATAAACATCAGAACGGTTTCCTAGAGTTTCATTAATACTCGATGAACTATCTATTATATACGCAGTTTTCATATCTATCTCCTTCAAATGACTTGGTTGTATTTTAATCATTACGAATTGTAACAAAGAAACATTAACTATGTATGTATTATATGGCCGAAAAATGCAAAAAAACATCGAAAAAGCGATGCTTTCAGTTACTATTTATTATCAAGGCGCGACATAAAGACCGTCAGTAGTACGATGAGCCCTCCAGATAGAAAAATAAAGACCCAACGGAATTGATGATAAAGTTGCGAAAATATCGCAAATACTGAAAAAACAAGCGTAATCCCAATCATCAATATCACAATTTGCGGCACGGTAAAACCTTGACGAAGTAAACGGTGATGCAAATGATCCTCATCTCGCTCAACCATCGATTGTCCATTTAAAAATCGTCTCACTATGGCGTAAGAAGTATCAAATAATGGTACTGCATAAAATAAAATCGGCACAATCAGTGAAAATATACTGATGTTTTTTAAATTATACACTGTTAAGGTCGCGAACATGAACCCAATAAATAATGCTCCTGTGTCACCTAAATATATTTTGGCAGGAAACCAGTTAAATGGTAAAAAACCTAGAATCGATGCTGCTAATAAAACGAGCATCATAATGAGAGTGAGTCGAATTGACAGACTTGAAATGTAAATCATGACTGTCAGTGTCACTAAACTTGTTGTCGCAACACTACTGACTAAACCATCTAACCCATCTAATAAATTCATCGCATTCGTTACAAAATAGATCCAAGCAATTGTTAATACGTAACCTAATGAGTCAAATAACCAAGCCGGCACTTCAGCGATTAATACAGATGAAAAAGCCACATCCGTATAAAAATAAATGACATTCGCCGCGATTAATACCCCTAAAGTCTTCTGCCAAGGTTTTAAATCAAAGGTATCATCGATAATTCCAGTGATTAAGACAATGGCAGAGGCTAAGAAGATATTCCATTGCGGACTGCTAAAAAGCAAGACTGGAAACATCGTAAAAAAGCCCAGCCAAAAGCTAGCAAACACAGCAATACCACCATAATTAGGCGGTTTCCCGTCTTTGTTAGGAAGTAGCTTTTGCAATATAAAAGTAAAACAAAAAGAAGCGATGAATGTCAGCAATATATTCCATCCGCCTACAGTTATGACTGCCAACATTCTCCCTCCTTTAACTCACAAATCTTTTAATTTATTTCCAAAAATCATCATAAACCGTAATAGGTAAATGGCGTTTATGACGTGTTCTGATAAACCAATCTTCAATGACTTTGGCATCTTTTTCAGCCACATCTTCCCCACGTAAGTAAGCATCAATCGCTTTATAACTCACACCAAGTGCATCTTCATCAGCTAGTTGTGGACGATTTTCTTCTAAATCGGCTGTCGGAACTTTTTCATAAAGTTCTTTGACAGCACCAAGTTCTTTCAACATTTCTGCTCCTTGACTCTTGTTTAAGCGCCAGAGCGGCAGAATATCTGCAGCCCCGTCTCCGAATTTTGTGAAGAAGCCTGTCACACCTTCAGCCGCATGGTCTGTACCAATCACGGCTCCTGCTAGTTGACCTGCAATGGTGAATTGTGCAATCATACGCTGACGTGCTTTGACATTCCCCTTATGATAATCATTCACTTCAATATTATTGACTTCAACAGCTTCAATCATTGTATTTGTGGCTGCTTCAATGTTAACCGTCATTGTTTGGTCGGCTTGAATAAATTCAAGTGCTAGTTGAGCGTCGCTTTCATCTGCTTGAACTCCATAAGGTAAACGAACCGCGATAAATTGATAACGTTCATCACCAGTTTCCGCACGCAATTCAGAAATAGCCATTTGAGCAAGTCTTCCTGCTAAAGTCGAGTCTTGTCCGCCACTAATTCCAAGAACATAAGTAGAGAGTCCTTGATTCTTTAATAAATAGTTTTTTAAAAAATCAACCGAGCGACGAATTTCTTTTTGGACATCAATCTCAGGTAAGACTTTTAATTCTTCGATGATTTCTTTTTGTAATGGGCGCATTGCTTACTCACCTTCCTTTGAAAGCTCTTCTTCTATCTCAAGGACATGATTGTCAACTTTATCACGAATATCTTTAATGCTACGCATCTTTTCATCGTATAAGTTTTGAGACAGATCGACTGGATATTGTTCTGGATTCAAGATACGTTTGTACTCATCCCATAAAGCAGAGATATTATGAGCCGCATAGTCACGTATTTCGTCGACTGATGGTAAATCATACACACATTTACCGTCTTTCCAAACTTCGGTAAGTAGTGGACGTGCGGTAAAATCAACGACAGTCTTATTAATATAAGTATGAACCGGGTGGAACATAAAGAGTGACTCTTCTAAGTCTGGACGCTCTCCAATAAGTGCCACGTAATCTCCTTCTGATTTACCATCATGGTTACGTGTTATACGCCACACTTGTTTTATTCCTGGTGTAGAAATTTTGGCTGCATTACTTGAAATTTTCATTGTTGGCACTAATTCGCCTTTAGAGTTTTCGATACTTACTAATTTGTATACGGCACCTAAAGCTGGTTGGTCATAAGCTGTAATCAGTTTTGTACCAACACCCCAGTCATTAATTTTAGCCCCTTGCATACGCAAGTTCAGAATAGTCTTCTCGTCTAAATCGTTAGATGCTATGATGCGCGCATCAGGGAACCCTGCTTCATCTAATTGTTCACGAATACGTTTTGATTGATAGGCCATATCGCCTGAATCAATTCGAACACCGATAAAGTTAATTTTATCACCTTGTTCCTTCGCTACTTTAATTGCGGTAGGTACACCTGAACGTAAAGTATCGTATGTATCTACTAAGAACACCACGTTCTTATGCGTTTTAGCATAAGCAGTAAAAGCTTCATATTCATCACGGTACGCTTGAACTAATGAGTGAGCATGTGTTCCAGAAACGGGAATACCAAATAATTTCCCTGCACGCACATTACTTGTCGAATCAAACCCGCCAATATAAGCCGCTCTTGATCCCCAAATCGCCGCCGCTGTTTCTTGAGCACGACGTGATCCGAATTCTGCTAAAGAATCGTCTTCGTCAACGACTGATTTTAAGCGCGCTGCTTTCGTCGCAATTAAAGTTTGGTAATTCAGCATATTTAGAATGGCCGTCTCAACTAGTTGACATTGACCTAACGGACCTTCAACTTGAATCAATGGCTCATCTGCGAAACATAATTCACCTTCTCGCATTGAACGAATGGTTAAATTGAATTCCATATTCTCTAAATAAGTCAAAAATTCTTCCGGATATATTTCTAAGCTTCTTAAGTAGTCCAAATCGCTCTGAGTAAATTTCAAATTATTGATATAATTTAAAATCCGCTCTAACCCTGCAAAAATAGCAAAACCATTCTCGAAAGGTATTGATCTAAAATAAGATTCAAAGACTGCTTTGCGTTGATCCATTCCATTCTGCCAATAGGCTTGTAACATATTAATCTGATACAGATCTGTGTGTAACATTAAACTATCATCTTCAAATTTATACATAAGCATCCTCCAGTAAACTGTTTACTTCATTTCTTGTATATTATATCACATAACTAATAGTGTATTTTAAACTCGCCACTAATTATTCGAGCATCACTTAAATTATTTTAAATATAGCATAAATGAGCAAGAATTCATATATATTACACTTTAATGGGCTTTTATGAAGCAATAAAAAAACAAGAAACTTCCGGAAAAGTCTCTTGCCTAATAAAATTATTATGATAATTTATTCTCACGTGACGATAATTTAGCAACAATTGAAGGTGTAATCACGCTGGTGATGACAACTGCCATTAATGTTTCAGATGCAGCGGCAGTTATGTATTCTCCAAGAACCTCTGGATAAATACTTCCTAAAATTCCTGCTGTTGAAACTGATAATCCAGCAACTGTCATAAATGTCGCACCAACGGACCCATCATTGCCTAAGACATTGCGGTCAATAACAACAAAGATGACACTTACAATATAGAAGACAATTGTTACAATAATTCCTGCTCCTCCTGCTTGGAACGCTTCAATTAAGTTCATCCCGTAACCTAAGTTCCAACCCATTAACATCGTTAAACCTGGTAAAGCGGGCATGAATAAACTTCTAAAATTCGGATCAATATTGCCAAAGGCAATCCCTGCTGCCATCGGGATAAGTGTACTTAAAACAGGCGTCCAGTCCATGCCGCCCCCACTTGATATACCAAATACAATCATTGGAACTGCAGCGATACTGAATAGACCTGTGATACCGTAAACTGCTGTATCTTGTTCCGTTCCGTATTGTTGCATTAATGATAAATACACAGCTGGGTTAATTGAACAAATAACAATTGTAAATGCTAAGGCATTAATTCCAAAAACTCCTGGTAAGCCAAAGATTGAAATATACAATAAACTTAATCCAACTCCAACAGCAAATTTAACTAACAATAGAACACCTTGACGTTTTAAAGCATATCCGATTTTCTTTAAGTCAATCCCAGTTCCCGAGCAAAAAACAATCGCACCAACGATTCCGTTCGTTCCTGAACCTCCAAAAATATGTTCAGTTAGACCGCCTACTTGGAACAAGTTTGGCCAAAAAGTATATAAAATTGCACTAATCAACATTGGGACTAGAAAAGTTCCTGCAGGAACTTTTTTAATCGCATTTAACACTAAAATTTCAACTCCCCTTATTTATTGGAAATCCTATCATAGCATGTTTAACACTTGTAACTATTAAACATGCTGTGTAAACGTATTAATCATATTTTTTGAAATCGATTTAAATTTGTTTTATAGTAATAAATAGAGGAGATGTTATATATGAAAAAATACATTAGTAAAAGTGCAATGGTGCTCTCAGCAGTGTTATTATTCGGAGCATCCTCCGCAACAAGTTTAAATGGCGTATTTGCTCAAGACTCAGATACAGTAGACGAAATTTCTGAATCGATTGGTGATACGGTTGACAATGCATCTGAATCGGTTGGGGATACAGTTGATGACGCAGCAAGTGATATTAGCGATGCTGTGACAGGTGAAGAAAGTGAATCAACAACGGAAGAACCTGGAGAAATGACGCATGATGACGAAGGTCGCTTACCTGGAAATATTAAGATTGAACGCGAACCTACATATAAAGTAGGCGACGATGTTCAAATTAATGCAACACATATGCCTGGTATGGAAGGCGCTCAAGGGACAGTTGTTGCTGCCTTTGATACAACTGCATACGAAATCTCTTACACACCAACAGATGACAGTGAACCCGTAGAAAATCACCGTTGGATAGTGCAAGAAGAAATTGCTGAAGCAGCTGATCAAGAAGACGTAGACGCACCGTTTGAAGTCGGTGATGAAGTGACAGTTGAAGCTTATCATATGCCTGGTATGGAAGGTGCAATGGCTACAATCGATGCCGTAAATGAAACAACTGTTTACTTAGTTGATTACATCGATACTGAAAGTGGCGAAGAAGTCATTAACCACAAATGGGTAACAGAAGATGAGTTAGCAACTTTAGATGGCGCAGAAGAAACTGCCCCAGCTACATCAGAGTCTACTCCTGAATCATCAGAAGATGAAAGTGGAAGCGAAGAATCATCGTCAGAAGATGAAAGTGGAAGCGAAGAATCATCGTCAGATGAAGAATCTGGATTAGAGTCTGAGTCTACTCCTGAGGAAAGTTCAGATGAAGAATCAAGTGAAGAAAGTACACCTGAAGAATCTAGTTCGGAAGACTCTAGCAGTGAAGGAACTGAATAATTACGAATAACCCTATCCTCCCGTTTCGGGAGGATATTTTTTTTTACTTACTTTTACCCTAAAATTCACTGCAACAAAAAAATACCGCAAAGGCGAACCTTTGCGGTATTAAATCAATCATAAATTATTCTGCAGCTTCTGAGCTTTCTTCAGTCGTTTCTTCTTCTGACGATTCTTCAGCAGGCACTTCAGTTGTTTCTTCTGATGTTTCTTCAGCAGGAACTGATTCTTCAGTTGTACTTTCTTCTAATGATTCAGTACCTTCTGTTGCTGACTCTTCAGTTGAGCTAGCTTCATCAAAAGTTGGTGCTCCTTCTGGAACTACGATATCAAAGACTTCACCATGGTTAGCAAAGTTGAATTCCATAGAGAATGCTACATTAAGGTCTTCTGGAATTCCTTCAGTTGTTTCTCCCATATCAGCAGCGATTTCTTCCATGTTTGCTCTATCCAAACTAAAGTCCATTAACATATGAGTTAAGTAGTAAGTTTCTTTAGAGTAACGGAATTCCATCGTATCAACTAATTGGAACATGACACTCTTAGTTGCTTCCATTGAAAGATCCATTTGTTCTTCTAATGTTTGACGATCTTCTTCAGTAAATTCTTGTCCATTTGCTTCTGCTTGTTGAATCGTTTGGTCAATAGTTTCTTGTTTGATTTGTTCCATGTCTACGTGACTTTCAATATCTGCCCAGAATTCATCTGGATTAATATCTTGTTTTAAAGTCATCACGTATTCAGAATCCGTCTCACTTAAATCAAAGTATTTTTGAGTCAATTCAGGGTTACTCATTGTATCTGCTTGTTCTTGTATTTGGGCCATCATACTATCAAATTCGGCAGCAATTTGCTCTTCTTGAGCTGATACATCTTCAACAATCCAACTTGAACCATCAAATAAGTAAGCAATACCATCAATTATTGATGCTTGTCCTGCGAAATCTAAAGGCATTGTAGATGGGTTACCTTCTGCATCGGTTGTAACTAACTCACCCGTAACGTCTCCAGCTAATTCAAGTGCAAAAGCCTCTTCTACGTTATAACGGAAGTCAAAGTTTAATGCAGCATCGATAAATTGATCGGCAGAAACATTAATTGTTCCGTCACCTTCCATAGATACTACCTCTTGGTTTACCTCATTAAGTTGAGTTAGGACTTCGTCCCAGTTAGTGTCTTGAGCTGAAACAGTGGGTGCTACGACACCGAATGCCATTGTTACAGTTGTCAATAAACTAAAAAATATTTTAATAGATTTTTTCATTTTTTCACTATCCTTTCTTTACAGTTAATTATACTATATTTATCAATAGTAAGCCAAATGATATCCATTCCCAGTAAATAAAAACAAATAATCCACTGAGAATTTATCGATAACCTGATCTTTATTTAAACAATTTATTACTACTTTATCTTTAAACTTTCATCTATTATTCTTTATCCATAGCATTTGCCTAAAGATAAAAACAAGCATGGACTCATTCGAGCACCATACTTGTTCATAAAAGATTCATACTTTTTATTTCACGATAATAATTGTCTTCGCAAAATCTGACCATTCATCTTGTGTTGAAACTTCTTCCTCATCATCAACACCACGCGAACTCACTTTATCAAATAAGATTTTCACCGTTTGGAATAATAGTTTAAAATCAAAAGCTATGGAAAAGTTCTTAATATATAACAGATCAAAGTTCAGTTTGCTATTAAAGTCGGTACTATACTTTCCATAAACTTGCGCATAGCCGGTAATTCCTGCTCTTACGTGATGTCTTAAAGTATAATACGGATTTTGCTCCTTAAACTGTTCAACGAAGAACGGACGCTCCGGACGAGGTCCCACAAGCGACATATCCCCTTTAAGCACATTTAACAATTGCGGTAATTCATCAATTCGTGTACTTCGAATAAATTTACCGACCTTTGTCACACGCGTATCGTTTTTCGCCGCTAAAACAGGTCCTGAATCGGATTCTGCTGTCACTGACATTGAGCGGAATTTTAAGATATTGAAGTGTTTTTCACCTTTAGTAATACGCTCCTGCTTATAGAAAATAGGTCCTGGAGAATCAATCTTAATCGCAATAGCTGTTCCTAACATAATCGGCAAGGTCAAAATAGTTAAAACTAAAGAAACTAAGATATCAATGATACGCTTTAACATATTATCTTCAGATGGAATTTCAAAACTAGAAACTTCAATAATACTTTCATCTTCAAAGTTCATAATATTTGGATTAACCATCATTAAATTCTCAAATTGAGTACTTATAAATAACTTTTTATTCTGGCGCATTAAATATTCATAGATATCTAAACGTTGTTCTTCCGGTATATACCCTGTTAAATAAACAATATCCACATGATTCGCTAATTCCTCAACATGTTTTAAGTAATCTGATAAGACTACATGTGTCACTTTATGACGTTTGTTTTTCATTAATGAAAAGTTCCGAACTGCTTCAAGTGCCCGGTCCGATTCTCCAACAACTAAGATTTTCTTTTGCCCACGTAGTTGCTGGTAAAGTAAGTAAACCAATACATTAAAGATAAATAACACAAAGGTCCCAACAAATAAGTTCACTAGTAACACTGATCTTGGAAATGTTAGCCAGCTTCCCGCAAAAGTCAGAGCCATAATGTAAACATTCAGTACTAACTGACTTAACATCGTAAAGTAAAAAATATCTAACACACTCTTGTTATAGAAAACATAAGTACCAAATAGAAAGTTAATAATAATGTAACCGATAAATATCCATATATAACTATCTTCAAAAGCACTAAAGTTTCTAGCCGGTATATCGCCTAAAAATTTGATGTAAAATGATAAATAAATACACCCAATCGCCACTATTGAGCTTAGTATAACAGCACCAAAACGTAACAAGTTATTCCATTCATAGCGATGCTTATTCACGCAATAACTTCCTTTCTTTCATTATTCTACTATAAAATATTTCTTATATATAATGTTCTTTTTCTACCCTGTCTAATTCTATACAATTTCAATAGGAATATCAAAGAATTATTGCATATATAGCCCAAACTATCAATAGTAAACTGATTAGAATATACATTAAGAATAAAAAAGCACCAACAAGATCCCTCCTGTTGGCACTTTTCAATCATCATATTTAGTCAATTAATTTGAATTGTTCTTCAAATAAAGGACTCACTGAACGGTTTTCGTGGATACGTTTAATCGCTTCTCCCACAAGTTGAGAAACCGTCACTGTTTCAATTTTATCTAAATATTTTTCTTCTGGTAAAGAGATTGAATCTGTAATAATCACTTTTTTGATTGGTGATGCTTCTAAACGACTGATTGCTGGTCCAGATAATACTGGGTGTGTACAACAAACATAAATATCTTTTGCACCCTTTTCCATTAAAGCATCTGCTGCTAATGTAATAGTCCCAGCTGTATCAATCATGTCATCAATGATGACACACGTTTTCCCTTGTACTTCTCCAACGATATTCATGATTTCAGCGACGTTTGCTTTTGGACGACGTTTATCGATAATCGCAATCGGTGATTTTAAGAATTCGGCTAATTTACGGGCACGAGTCACTCCACCGTGGTCAGGTGATACAACAACAACATCATCACCTTCAAGATGGTTATCGATAAAGTAATTTGTTAATAATGGCGCACCTAATAAGTGGTCCATTGGAATATCGAAGAAGCCTTGAATTTGAGCCGCGTGTAAGTCTAGCGTTACTAAACGATCTACCCCAGCTTGAACTAACATATTCGCAACTAACTTCGCTGTAATTGGTTCACGAGGTTGTGCTTTACGATCTTGACGTGCATATCCGTAATAAGGGATAACTACGTTAATTGTTTTAGCACTTGCACGACGCAATGCGTCAATAGCAATTAATAACTCCATTAAGTGGTCATTCACCGGATACGATGTTGATTGTACCAAATAAACATGGTCTCCACGAATACTTTCATCAATATTAACTTTAATCTCACCATCAGCAAACTGAGATATATTAATATCTCCTAATTCTACACCTACTTCATCCGCAATCTTTTCTGCTAACGGGCGGTTAGAACTTAGTGCGAAAATTTTAAGTTTTGAATCAGAATATGGTTTCTCTATCATTATTAATCCTCCAGATTTTGTTTGTCCTTGAAGCGTTTCCAGTATTTGTCTTTGATCTCTTGACGTGACCTAGCAATTGCAAGTGCTTCTTCTGGAACATCACTATTAACCGTAGAACCTGCTGCAACGATTGCTCGGTCTCCTACTGTTACAGGTGCAACAATATTTGAGCCTGAACCGATGAATACGTCATTGCCAATTGTTGAACGGAATTTATTCTTTCCGTCATAATTTACAAATACAGTTCCACAACCTACGTTGACATCTGTACCAATATCCGCGTCCCCGATATAAGTCAAGTGTCCTGCTTTAGAGTTCTTTCCAACAACACTGTTTTTGACTTCTACAAAGTTTCCGATATGTGCCCCTTCTTTTAAGACACTCTTAGCTCTTAAGTGTGCAAATGGTCCCACAGTTACATTTTCTTCGACATTTGCAAATTCTAGCACAGATTGACGAATTTCAACATGGTCAGCAATATTTGATGATATAATTTCTGAATTTGAACCAATCGTTGAATGTGAACCAATCTTTGTATTTCCTTTAAGGGATACGCCAGATTCAATTAATGTATCTTGTCCAATTTCAACATCTGCTTCGATATAAGTTGCTGTTGGGTTAACAAACGTAACACCGTTACGCATATGTTTTTCATTGATGCGTTTAGTCATTAAGCGTGTTGCTTCTGCTAACGCGATACGGTCGTTAACTCCAATAGCTTCATCAAAGTTATCCATCGTAAAGGCTTTAACAGTATCGCCAGCTTCTTTCATAATACTAATCACATCTGGTAAGTAATACTCACCTTGTGCATTTTCGTTGCCGACTTTATCCAAGGCTTCAAATAACGCTTTATTATTAAAGACATATGTCCCCGTATTAATTTCTGTTATGGCTTGCTCTTCTTTGTTTGCATCTTTTTGCTCAACAATTCGTGAAACCTCTTTATCACTTTGTCTAACTACACGACCGTACCCCGCTGGGTCTTCGGCGATTGCCGTTAAGATTGTTCCTTTAGCATTAGATTCTTCATGGAAATCGAACAATTGATTTAATGTTTCTGCTGAAAACAAAGGAGTGTCTCCACATATTACAAGAGTACTTCCTTCTTCATCTTTTAATAGATCTTTAGCTTGTAGTACAGCATGACCTGTTCCTAATTGATCTTCTTGTAATGCAAATTCAGAATGATCAGCTAATACATCTCGCACTGTTTCTGCACCGTGTCCTACAATTGTTACAATTCGCTCAACATTACTTTGTTGAACTGCCCGTAATACATGCTCTACCATTGAGATGCCGTTAATCGTATGTAGCACTTTATATAACTCTGATTTCATACGTGTTCCTTTACCCGCTGCCAGTACAACGGCTAATCGCTTCTCCATATAAACACTCCTTATTTTAAACATTCTACTCTTAATAATTATAGCGATTATAGGCGAAGATATCTACCGTTTAATTTGACAATCCTAAATGAAACGACAAAAAAACGTTTACTCTGTTAATTGATTAAATAAACTTCCTGGTTGAACATCCAGTTCATAACCTCTCTCTTCATCGTTATAAACTAATTGAACACTAATGAGTGAATCGATTGGTAAAGTTAATTGGTTCGTTTCGTGTGAACGATTCTCACCAAGGACACAAACTCCGACCGCCGTCGAATCAAATTCTTCAAGTAGTGAAATCATCCCTTGCGCCGTTCCACCATTACGAAGGAAGTCATCTACGATTAAGACACGTTGATTTGTTTTCAGGCTATTTTTTTCTAATTCCATTTTCTTAACTGTTTGGTGTGACCCAGATACATAATTAACAGAGATGGTTGGTCCGATACCATCTGTTGAATCACGTCTCGCGATTACATAAGGAACGTTTAAATAGCGTGCAACAATCGTTGCTAGACCAATTCCTTTTGACTCTACAGTCATGACTACATCAATATCATTATGGATATAATGAGAAGCAATCAATCTGCCTACTTTACTTAACATGTATGAATCTTGCAAAATATCACTCATATGAATGTAATTACCTTGTAAAATTCGCTTTCCATGCGTAAATTTCTCAATTAAAGTATTCAACAACTCTTTCTGTTCTATAAAAGGAACTTTTGGATAGAAGATAATTCCACCCGCTGCACCCGGAAACGTCTTTACTTCTCCGAGTCCATTAATTTCAAAGACTTCTCGAACAAAATCAATATCTTCACTAATTGAAGATTTAGCGGCATTCAAAAACTCAACAAAATAAGACAAGTTAATTAACTGTCCTGGTCTATCTACTAAATAGTGGGAAATATACAACATACGTTGATTGCGTTTTGGTTTATAGTTTTTATCAGTCATAATGAAAGTCACCTCTTAAGCATATATTACCAAAACACAGACAATAAATATATATGCTTTAATTTTGTTCGTGTTTAATTATTTCCTTTGTTCGTGTATTTTTCTTTCTCTTAGGGAGCCAACTTATACTATGTTAAAATATAGTCAATATTAAACTTCACGTGATTAACGTACAAAAGGTAGGTAAAGTAAATGGCAATTAAAATCACTCGCCGAACGGGTTGGTTATTCAATATGGGTGCAAAATTAAACATTAAAATTAATGGAGTTGTCGTTGGCAAATTAGCAGATAATAGCTCAATAAACATTGACATCTCAACGCCAAAAGTCCAGTTACAAGTATCTCAATTCGGGGGTTTACGTAGTAATAAGCTCCCAATCTTAGATGGTGACATTGTCACAATCACTGCCTCATCTTTTAGTTCCTTTAGTTTTCTTGCGATCATCTTGTTAATGTTAATATCTGGCTCACTTTCCGAAACACATTGGACACGGTACTTGGCGACTATTGCACTCTTAGGTTATGGAATTAGTCATTTTATGATTCCTGGCTATCATTATCGGTTAAGTAAACGACACTTGTAAGATTTCTTAACCGATATTTTTTTAGCGAAACTTGAGCCAAATCGCTAATTCATTTGGCCGGAGTTGGCGCTACTCATGACAAACCGTTATCCCATTTGGCCGGAGTTGGCGCTACTCAAGACAAACCGTTATCCCATTTGGCTCAAGTTCACCCATTTACAATAACAGCACAAAAAAGATCACCGGACTGAGTCACGGTGATCTTTTCGTATTTATCTATTTTTCTACATTCGCAACAGCTGCTACAATACGGTTTAATAGAACTTCATCTTCAAGTTCCGTTATTGTACGCGCAACTTGCTCAACTGATTGTTCTTTTAACATCGCTTGTAAATGTTCGCTCTCTTTATCTTCTGGATTATCATAGTGGAAGATCATTCCGACAACTTCCATTAGATTTTGATACTCTAAATCACGTTCTTTAGCTTCGCGAATTGGACGAATAAAGCGTTCATTGGGTCCTAATTTACGAATTGGTGTTCTCGCCACTCGAGTAACATCATCTGATATATATGTATTTTCAAAGCGGTTTACAATTTTATTTGCATAAGCTTCGTGCTCAGTTGCATCAAAATCCCATTTGTTAATTAATAATGCGCCAGTTTCTTTGAGTACATTTTGTAGAAGGTTCAAGATTCGCTCATCACTGATGGCTTCATCAATTGTTTTGTAACCATAGAAAGCTCCAGCATAAGCAACCGTTGCATGTCCTGTATTCACTGAGAATAATTTACGTTCAATAAAAGGCTCTAAATCATCAACATATAACACACCTTCTAGGCGGATATCTTTTGCTTTCGCTTTTGTTGAGTCAATCACCCATTCGCTAAATGGCTCGACCGATACGAATAGTGGATCTTCATGTTGTTGATTCGGCACAATACGATCTACCGCTGCATTCGGGAAGCCAACATATTGTTCCACATAAGATAAGTTATCTTCTGTTAAGAACCCTTCAACTTTCTCACGTAAAAAGTCTGACCCACCAATCATATTCTCACAAGCAATCACATCAATCGCTTCTTTAACATCTGCTTCTTGACGCGCTTGAATTCCTTGAGCGATTAATTCGGCAATGTAAGGGAGAACATTAGGTCCAATGGCCGTTGTCACAATGTTTGCTGATTTGATTGCTTCAACAACCGCTTCAGGTTCTTTCCCATTGTTTAAACCATTAACATTATCGATATGAATTGTTTCGCCATCTTTAGCTGCATAGCCAATGTCATACTCTTTACGTTCTTTTAAGGCATCAATAATCGTCTCGTTAATATCTACGAAATCAATATGGAAACCATTTTTAGATAAAATCTCTCCAATAAATCCGCGTCCGATATTTCCTGCTCCAAAATGTACTGCTTTCATTATTCTACTTCCTCCTCAAACATCGCGATAATCTCTTCAGCTGAATCTGCATTTGCTAAACGCACGACGTTTTCAACATCTGAACAGAAGACAGCAATCTTAGATAATACATCTAAATGCTCATTACCTACTCCTGCAATTCCAAAGATCATCATAGCCATCTTCTCTTCGTCTTCACCTGGGGCAAAGTTCACACCTTGAGGTACTTGAGCAATCGTAATGCTTGTTTCTTTCACAAACTCTTTCCCTTCATCGGTGCCGTGTGGAATGGCCACAAAATTCCCCATGTGAGTAGTGACCACTTTTTCACGGTCTAACATTGAATCAATGTAACTTTCTTCAACCGCTCCATCCTCAACTAGTAAAGTTCCAACCGCTTTAATTGCCTCTTCCTTCGTCGAAAATGTTTGATTTAATAATATGTTTTTTGCTTTTAATTCCATACTTCTCTCTCTCCTTTAGTGTAAATGTTGAACTTCCTTCACAAAAAGTGAACTGATTAACTCGCGTATCTCTTCTAAAGTACCATTTTCATAAATGACTGTATTAATATCACTTTCAATAATTGATGAACTAATTAAACCTAATAATTGTTGTTGATAAACTGTCATCTTTTCAGGAGCAATCATCAATAACATGCGTTTTAACTGAATTTCTTGCCCATCCATCCCAACAAGAGCAAATGATTTGTCTAATTCATAAATACTGAAGTAAGGCTGCTTCACCCAATGATTCGAACTATGGAACAAGGCAACACTTGATTTAGGAATCCCAATCGGTGCTTTTAAGTAACGTTCATTCACTTTACGGCTCACTTTAGCTGCATCTGCAATAATGTCTGAATCCAACTCTTTAATTATTGCCTTTAAGGTTAACTCTACCGTCGCCTCCGCCTCAATTTGGGTTAGATCAAGCTGATCTAAAATGTATTTTGCATCCGCTAAATAATCGTACAATTGATCAAAAGACAAATTTGTATGCTGTGTTATCTGGCTCTTGCTATTATCGTCAACTTGAATGCTTGCATGAATATCTTGACGAATCGCCGCGATTTCTTTATCAGTTAGAAGTGGTGATATGACACGGTAATCCCGGTCCATCCCGGATAAATAAATTGTCGACAAAATCAATTGATACTTAGAAAAATCGACTAATTGGAGTCTTGATAATTGAATCACTGTTACCGAATTAATTTCAGGTAAGTAGCGTTTTAATCTACTTTCTAAAATTTTCCCGGTACCAACCCCACTTGAAGAAACAACAATCGCATTCACTTCGCGTTGAATGCTTGGATGCCTTTCTAAGCTCGTTGCGAAATGTATCACAACATAAGCTTTCTCATCATTCGTCAGTTCATGACCTGTGAAGACTTCTTCCCAAGCCATATCTAATGCCACAGCGAGATTTGGATATTCTTCATTGATTCGCTTCAAGACAGGAGTATCTAATTTGTAATCGAGTAGGACCGGTCGTTTTAAAGTGGCTTGAATATGTGCCACTAAGTCATAAAATAGACTATCATCATATCGGAAATCATTCCCCGTATGTTCAGTCACTAAACGAATTAACTCTTTCACTTGATACGTTAATTGCGAATCAAAGGTTTCAAAAAAGATACTTTGACTGGTCTTATAATTTAAACCTTCAAGCTGTAGAGCAATAAAATGTCGTTCATCCAAATCAATGGCTAGGGCCATTTCTGAGGAAATATAACCAAATATCTCATGCGACAAATAAATAATATCTTGAGAAATCGCTTTGGCTGGAATGGCTTCATTAATTGGATGTCCCGTTTGAATTCGGTCAATCGTCAAAGCTAAGATGATAATCACATGTTGGAGTTGATTGTCAGTTACTTTACTAAATTGTTGGCTCGAATCATGATTAATAGCTTCATTTACAAAGCGCAAAGATTCTGGCGTCAAACAAGACAGAAAGTAATCATTAAACTGATTTTCAGAATCTTCTTTTAAAGTGTTTAAATACTTGAAAAAATCATAATCCTCAACGCTACCATAAATGAGTTGACTCGCAATCTCGCGTCGTTTGCGTTCGCTCGCAATGACCGTGAGCCCTTGAAATTTAACCCGGTCAATATACACACCGAAGCGTTCAAGTTCCTCTTCAACATCATCTAAATCGCTTTGAACCGTACTTGGACTCACACGTAACTCATCTGCTAAAGTTTCCATTGTTAAGCTCTCACTTAGTAAAAGTCTTAATGACAACGCCCGTTGACGTTCTTGAATCGTCATTTCGCTTGGCTGGGCCTCTTCAATCTGTCGTCCTAGTGAATGGATCTTCTCTTCATCGCCTTCTAATTGGTAACCCATGCCTCTTTGATTAATAATAGAAACGTTAGAATGGGCCAAAGTTTCTTCCAGACTCGATAGTTCACGATACACAGTCCGACGGCTTACGTCTAATAGGTCAGTCAATTCTTTTACTTTGACACCACTCGGTGCGTTCAGCAAAATTGACACTATGTGTCTTTCTCGATCTGTTAAGAACATTTTACCCCTCCTAACGTTAGTTGTGTTTATTTAAAATATTCAATTAACTGATTGTAATGACTTTCATTTAATAGTTTATCATAAGTGTCGACCATCACGTTAGCATATTGCTGACGAACTTTTTCGCCCACTTCTGGTGTCGCAATTACTAAGTTTGAACTATCATTGCTTAAGTCATTAATATCTTTTGCTTCAACCGGAACATTGATGCCATTTTTCGTAAATTGATTACGTAATTGTGACGCTGCCATTGTACTTGCCCCAACTTTTCCGTCATAGGCAACAAATACTTGCTTCACTGCACTATAATCAATCGGTCCAACTGAAGTCGCTGCTGTTTCTGGCTCGCTAGCCATAACCGGTTCGCTAGTTGCCACTGGCTCATCTGATTTTTTGTACATATCATTTAAAATCTCATCGTAACGATCGCCATCTAAGAAGTTCTCAACTGATAAGTGAGTCGATGATGGTGATTGTTTGCGCGCACGATTTGTTAATTCTTCTTGAGTAATGACTAAAGTTTTCGAATCATCTTTTAAGTTATTAATCGCTGAATTCGTTACTTTAATATCAATTCCTTGAGATTTCACTTTCTTACGAAGTAATGAAGCTCCCATGGCACTTGAACCCATTCCTGCATCACAAGCGAAGATAATTTGGTCAATCTCTTCAAAGGCAGGTGCAGAATCTGATAATGCTTCTACATCTGTACTTTGACCTTTTGAAGATGCTTTTGCTGCTTGAGTCGCTGCAACTTGCTCTTCAAATGCATCATCGACTCCAGCTTTACGATCGGATTTGATAATCACACCTGCGATTAAGAATGAAACAATCGTTGAAGCTAACACACCTGCATACACTCCTAAGTGACTACCTTGAGCGGTCATCGCAGTTATCGCAACAATTGAACCAGGTGACGCTGCACCTGTAAGACCCGCATCAAATAGAGAGAATACGAATGTTCCTGTCATACCCCCAGCAATTACTGCTAAGAATAATAATGGTTTCATCATAACGTATGGGAAGTAAATCTCGTGAATTCCACCTAAGAAGTGAATAATCGCTGCTCCGGGTGCAGATCCTTTTGCAGACCCTTTACCAAGGAACATGAAAGCTAATAACACCCCTAAACCTGGTCCAGGGTTAGTTTCTAATAGATATAGAATTGATTTTCCTGCTTCAGCTACTTGCTCAGAACCAAGAGGTGTAAAGATACCGTGGTTCAACGCATTATTTAAGAATAAAACTTTCGCTGGTTCGATAAGAATATTTGCTAATGGTAGTAAGCCTGCTTGAACTAAGGCTTCTACCCCAACACCAATCATTGACGTTAAACTAGCAACAACTGGTCCAACAACCACAAAAGCAATTAATGCTAATGCAAATCCAATTAAACCAGATGAGAAGTTATTGACTAACATCTCAAAACCAGATGGAATCTTATCTTGGTATCTCTCATCAAATTTCTTGATTAACCAACCACCTAAAGGTCCCATCACCATTGCACCAATAAACATCGTTACATCTGACCCAACAATCGCACCTACTGTTGCAATCGCACCTACGACCGCTCCGCGATCACCATGTACCATCTTACCTCCAGTGTACCCAATTAAGATTGGAAGTAAGTAACTTAACATTGGCCCAACTATCCCAGCAAAATCTTCATTCGGGAAATATCCATCCGGAATGAATAGGGCTGTTAAAACACCCCACGCAATAAACGCTCCAATATTTGGCATAACCATACTACTTAAGTAACTACCGAGTTTCTGGACTTTTGCTTTCAGCCCTGCATTATTTTTTGTATTATCCACAACGACGCCTCCTTAATTTAATTTGTATTCAATTATTATAATATAGACTTTTTGGTAACGCTTCAATAGCAAGCAACTAGGAACTTTGGCACACTTCTTTGTGACAATGACACACTCTATATAAAATGACACAAAAAAGCCAAACTCTCACGCGCTTAGCTTTAAAGTTTACGATGGATTATTCTGTTTACGTTTGCGTAAAGTCACAAAGTAAGTAGCCAACGATACAATGACAAAAATCACGATAAAGGCTAATGTAATCGACGCTCCTGGCGGTGTATCGTATTCATAACTCGCAAATATACCAGCAAATATCCCAATTAAATTAATGATAATACCTATAACAATTGTCTTCCCAAAGCTATCTGATATTTTAATAGCAGTTGCAGATGGGATAACGACTAATGCTGAAACAAGTAATGCACCAACAATTGGCATCATAATACTAATCGCAACCCCTGTAAATACCGAAAAAATAATTGAAATGAATCGAACTGGCAGTCCACTAGTATAAGCAGTCGCCTCATCATAACTCATCACATATAGTGTTCTTCTAAAGATTAGATAGAAGATAACAATAGTGACTGAGAGTCCAACTAGAATTTTCACTTCACTTGGTGAGATCAATAAGATTGAACCAAATAAGTATTGATCAATTTGGAAATTACCTGAGTTTGAGTTCAAACTTACCAATACTAAGGCTATCGCCATTCCAGCTGACATCATAATTGCAACGGAAATCTCTGAGAAGGTATTGTAAATTGTTCTCAAGTACTCAATGATAATTGATGCACCGACAACAAATAATAAAGTAGAAAGTGTTGGATCTACTTGAAGGAACATCCCTAAGGCTACTCCTGCTAAGGAAATATGTGATAAAGTATCGGCTAATAATGACTGTCTGCGTAAAATTAATAATAAGCCAATAATCGGTGTAATAAAGGAAATCGCAACACCCGCAACTAATGCGCGTTGGATGAAGTCATACTGAAGCAACTCCATGGTGTTCCCCCCTCTCTGACAAGTCGAATCTCACGGTCAAAAAAGCCATCCAGTTCATTATCCGCATGTGTTACCATTAGGATCGCTTTCCCATGAACTTTAGATGTATGACGTAATAATTTATAAAAAGATTTTCTTGAAGCAACATCCATCCCAGTTGTTGGCTCATCGAGTACAAAAAAGTCTGGATCCACCGCAAATGTACGAGCCAAATTAATTCGTTGCTTTTGACCGCCAGATAATTCCCCAACTTTACGACCTCTTAAATGATCCATCCCGACGGATTTCAACGCTCGGTCTACATATTCATAATCTGTGGCATCGAGTTTTTTGAACCAACGTCCTTTAGGGTAACGACCTGATTCAACTAATTTTTGAACGGTACTGGGGAAACCAGCATTGAAGGACGTCACATTTTGTGGGACATATCCTATAGATAACTTCTCTCCAAATTGGTTTAGTTTTGAATAGATGACTCGACCAGTGGCTGGGTTTAACAAACCGAGGATATTTTTAATTAAAGTTGATTTTGCTGCACCATTTTCCCCAGTTAAGATAACAAATTCTCCGGGTTCAATTGTAAAGTTAATACTGTCTAGCACTTTTTCGTCATCATAGTAAAATGATAAGTCATGCACTTCTAATAGAGACATAATGTTACACCTTTCTAGTTGTACGTTTTATTTCGTTAATTGAGCTAAGTTCTCTCTCATTATACTGAAATAATCCTCACCTTGCTCAATTTCTTCTTCTGTAATGAATTCCAATGTTCTTAATGGTCGTAACTCTGCACCGGTTGCTTGGCTCACTGTTTCTGAAATAGTCGTTGATGTCGTCGGGTCAATATAAATAACTTGAACGTTTCTTTCGTTCACTACTTTGGTCATTTCAGCTAACTTTTTAGCACTCGGTTCGGCATTATTTGCTAAGCCACTAATGGCTAATTGTTCTAAATCATAAGCGTGAGCTAAGTATCCGAAAGCCTCATGTTGAACGACAATTGTTCTGTTCTTCAAATCAGCTAAACCAGTTTCAAATGCTTCATTCAATGCTGTTAATTCTTCAGATAGTTTTTCGGCATTCTCAGTATAAGTTGCTTTATTCGCTGGATCGAGTTGAATTAAGGCATTTTTGACATTTTCTGCCTGTTGAGAATAAAAGTTTGGATCTAACCACGTATGTGGATCAAACTCATGCGAGTGACCTTCTTCGTGGTCATGTTCATCGCCGTGATTGTGTTCCTCTTCATGACCTTCCTCATGATCATGTTCCTCTTCTTCATGATTATGATCACCTGATAATAGGTCAATGCCTTCCGTTGATTCAAGCACTTGAGTTGCCGCTTGATCAACAATCCTTAATAAATCACTGACAAAAAACTCCATCTCATCATCTTGATAGATGAATAAATCCGCCTCTTGAACTGCCACAGCATCTTTTGCCGTAGATTCATACGAATGCGCATCTTGTCCACTTTCTAAAAGCATCTCAACATTAATAGCGTCTCCACCTATTCGGCTCGCTAAGTAATACATTGGATAAAATGTAGTCATGACCGTCTTTTTGTCTTGGGCATGAATGTTGGCTCCAGGTATAATTAAAGCGAAAGCAATAACAAATAAAATAAACTTCTTAAATAATTTCATAATGATCAACCTCTCTTAAATGTAATGGTTACTATTTAGGCTTTCACTATACTACTCCCGAAGTTTGCTAAAGTCAAGACCATTAAACATGACAATTTAATCATATGAAAAATGTATAATTCTATGTGTTTCTCTTCGTATTTATTGTTTGACGGTGTTATTATGTATGAAAGGATAAAAAACCGTTTGAATAGTTCACATATTTTTCAATATACAACTAGAGTCCTATGAAAAGCGTACTCAATTCGCGTATATTTAAAGAGAAATGATCGCATAAACCAAATGCGAATGAGAGGATAAGAAAATGAAAAATTCGCTAGTATTAGAAGTAAACAATGTATCTAAACAATACGGTAAACAACAAGCGTTAGAACACTTTAATTTAAATGTGAGCAAAGGTGAAATTGTCGGTGTCGCTGGTCCCAATGGCGCTGGAAAAACAACTTTATTTCGAATTATTACCGGTATGACTCCCGTTTATGATGGGGACTTAAAATTATTTGGTTCCTTAGATGCGGCAGGTTTAAGAGAAAACCGCAAGTATTTAGGTACTATTATAGAAGACCCTGCCTTCTTTCCGGAAATGTCTGCCAAACAAAATCTAGAATTCTATCGGATTCAACGAGGCATTAAAAATAAGAACCGCATCGATGAATTATTAACACTTGTCGGGTTAGCAGATGTTGGAAACAAGAAATTCAAAGGTTTTTCTTTAGGTATGAAGCAACGTTTAGCCATTGCCTTAGCTCTAATTCATGAACCGGAACTGCTTGTATTTGATGAGCCAACAAATGGTCTCGACCCTGCAGGTATTATTCAAGTGAGAAAGTTATTACAAAAATTAGCTAAAGAAACAAACTTAACGATTCTAGTCTCTTCACATATTCTTTCGGAGTTAGAAAACTTGGCGACCCGCTTTGTAATCTTAAACCATGGCAAGAAAATCGATGAGTTCACCAAAGAAGAATTACAACAACGTCTGCAAAGTTACTTTGAGTTTAAAGTAGATGACACTGGCCGAGCTAGCCAACTGCTTGAAACAGAGTTAAATACAACTGAATTTGAAGTGACAGCTGAAGGGATGATCCATGTATTTGACCCAAATATTGAAGCCAGCGACATTGCTGATACCTTTGTAAAGAACAATCTGAAACTTTCTCATTTATCGCGTAACTCCCATAATCTTGAAGAGATGTTTATTAATTTAACTGAGGAGGCGCATTCTAATGATGAGATTATTTAAAGCTGAATTATACCAACTTTCAACCCGCCTTGCACCTAAAATTTGGTTACTTGTTGGTTTATTACTGGGTGCAGCCATTCCGTTAATTTTTTATCTCGGAACTTGGGTAGAAGAAGGCATTCGCCCAATTATTCAAGTCCTTCCGGCAGAGTCTTTAATTTACTTTGCCTTTATCCCATTAATGACAAGTACCGCAATTTTCCTATTAATCGGTCTAGGCAATACGGCTTTTCATGACGAAACGCGAAACCGCACTTTAATTAACACTGTGAGTACAGGGCACTCTCGAATGAAGATTTACTTAACTAAATACTTAAGTAGTCTATTTTTAGCTGTTTGCTTTTTATTTATTACTATCACCGGGTTTGCTATTGCGGGTTCTATGATTTTCAATGGTGGCATTTCGATTTATTATGAGATTTTATTTATGGAGACTGTTTTAAGTTACTTACCAATTTGGTTAATGTACTTGGCACTTTTTCAAATCATATATTTTTTCTCAACGAGTAATGCTTTGATGAATTTAACGATACTAGGTATCGTTGCCTTACCTTTAATCTTACAGCTTTTGGCATTGCGTTTTGATTTTATCGAAATGATTGAACCTTACATCTTCACCCAATTAAGTCCGGATAATCCAATCATGATTCAAGGGATTGATTTCACGCCATGGTTAGCCTTGATTTATTTCGCTATCTTTATGTTTATTGGGATCAGTCTATTCAAACGACGTGAAATAAAATAGAAAACACGATCCACTTCGGATTAATTTCCGGTGTGGCTCGTGTTTTTTTCGTTACACTGATATGATTCTTCTCTATCTGGTACGACTAAGAACAAGACAGACAGAATGCCCAACATTAATAAAGCGAGTATAATTTTTACAAATATAATTGGTGCGAAATAAATTGATACGCCCATTAAAATCACGATATTGACAAGCATTTTGTATTTCTTTTTACGTGGAATAGATTTAGTTTCAACGTAATCTGAAACGTAAAACTGATACATTTTAGTTTGTTGCAACCAGTTTGTAAAGCGTTCGGAGCTTCGTGCAAAAAAGAAACCGGCTAATAATAAAAAGGGAGTCGTCGGCAATACAGGTAAGATAGTCCCAATAAAACCTATCACAAACGTAATAAACCCACAGATGATGTAAATATATTTTTTTATCAATTTATATCCCTCCTTTTTATTATTCAAGATAGTATCACTGTACACTTAATCACAAACTTTTTCAAAGATTCTTTTGAATTTATACAAAAAAAGTGATTGTGTCCAACATATTGGAAACAATCACTTTACTCTAGCGTCTATTGATTTAAAAATGTACTTAACCATTCAGGTAAATATTTTTCTTTAATGTCTTTAGGAAGATTTTCGTAAACAACATCAAGTTGTTCAGATAAATTTTTGTTCATTATTTGTTGAATTTCTTTAATCTTCATATCGCGTCCAATAATTTCAGCGATCGCAATTTGACGAAGTACTTCAATATAACTGAAAGCTAAAGCTACAGTCAACACACTTGCAGTTGTCCCAGAGATCATCCCACCAGCAACTGTCCCGATACCTGGTATGAGTTTAAAAGCTGATGAGACGAGGATTTTACCGAAGTAAGTCGCCCCACCAGTCCCACCAATCCCTGCAATAATTGACACAATTTGTGATTTGTCCAATGACAAACCAAATATAGATGTAATGTGCGCTAACATTGTGATTTGCATCGGCACAAGAAGCGTGGCATCGGAAATCGGAATCGGTGAAAAACCAACTCCAAAAGCTGAAGCTACATACTTATTTGCCCAACGCCTAGCGTGTTCCACTTTAATGTTCAAATCTATTTGTTGGGCGTTGATAAAAGCCTTGTGAACCTCTGTTGGTACCACTTCAAGTGTTGTATCAATTAATTCTTGCAATCCATAGGCAGGTATTCTTTGTTCACCACGTATCAAATATGTTTTCGCTAACAATGGAATAATTGACTGAACTGGCATATCAAGCTCGTTTAAATATTTCTCAAAGTCACTATTCTTCTCACCTATCGCTTGCGTCAAGATTAGTAACACAGGCACATGCTCAGCCATTGCTTCAATTAACTCCATTTCAAATGGCTCAATCCGCGCCATTGTACTGTTAATACAGTAATAAACTATATCAATGGCTTCATGAGGACCTTTTTCTTTTTGTGATTTAATTAAATCTGAAAGTGACAGTAAGACTTCATGCTGCGCTTCAGGATTAAGTTCTAAACCTTTTGTGTCATACAAAGTCAGTGGGACACCCTCTTTAGTAATTTTCTCAACATGTTGAGTGATCGGTTGTCCAACACCGGTTTCTGCTAATTTTTCCCGGAAGACAGCATTAATTAAAGTACTTTTACCGCTTCCTGTTTTTCCAGCAACTAAAATATTAATGGGTTCAATGTGGTCCACTTCTTGCTGAGTCTTCTCCATTAAATTATTCGCGATATCTCGATTCGCTTTTCTTTGTGTGATTTTATTCCATAAGCTCACAATCTACCATCCCTTTCAATTCATTCTTATCTTCTGCGGTTCGATATTAGAATGAGTCGTATTAACTGGAGCGCCGTACTTAACGTGGCTGCAATATATGTGAAAGCCGCTGCATCTAACACTTTTTTCGCTGCGGGCACTTCTTCCTGCACAAATACTCCTGTATCCCCTAGAATCGCTAGGGCTCTTTTACTTGCATCAAACTCTACGGGTAAAGTGACTAATTGGAAAACGACAACTAAACCAAAAGCAAGAATCCCTATATTAACTAAACCAGTTAATTGAAATAATAAACCAATTAAAATTAAAGGCATCGCGATAGATGACCCAATTTGAACGACCGGTGCAATCGCACTTCTTACTTTTAAGAATGCGTAATCTTTTTGATCTTGAATCGCATGTCCAACCTCATGGGCTGCTACGGCTACTGCAGCTACTGAAGTTTGATTGTAAGTTGCTTCTGATAAGCGCAACACTTTATTTCTAGGGTCATAATGGTCAGTTAAGCGCCCTCTTACTTGTTCCACTTTTACATTAGATATTCCTGCTGTTTGCAAGATATGCTCTGCTGCTTGCTTCCCTGTAATTCTTTTTTCTGTATCTAATTGATCGTATTTATTGAATGTCGATTGCACACGATTTTGTGCAAACATAACAATCCCCATTCCGATAAGGACTAAAATGTAAGTCCAATCCATATAAAACATATGTATTCCTCCTTAGTTGAAATCACTATAATTATACCACATATACCATTTTTCTTTGCATCTGACAACTTGTAATGATTATATAATACTGACATTAATTTAAGATGAATAAAAAATAACCGAAACGCTCTGAACGTTTCGGTTTGTAGATTAGCGTATATTTATTATCGCATAATTTGATAAATTGACATGCAACTTAAGGCGGATATTATTTTTCTTCGGTAGGTAAAACTAAGTTTAAGATAATTCCAACAACCGCACTTAAAGCCGTCCCTGAAATAACTAAGGCTGAACCTACTTCAAGAACTGCCCCACCTAAACCAATAACTAGCATCGCACTTGCGATAATTAAGTTACGGGATTGGTTAAAGTCTGTTCGATTACTGATTAATACTTTTAATCCGTTACTTGCGATAACCCCGTAAAGTAAGATTGACATTCCACCTAAAACTGATTGAGGAATTGTTGAAATTAGAGCCGTGAATTTCCCTAAGAAACTGATGATAATTGCAATAATAGCAGCATTACGAATGACTGATATACTCGCTACTTTTGTCATACCAATAACTCCTGTATTTTCCCCGTAGGTTGTATTGGCTGGTCCACCAATGAATGCCGAGAATAATGAGGCAATTCCGTCACCGGCTAAAGTTCTGTCTAAACCAGGTTTTTTAATGTAATCATGACCTGTAATTTCCCCAAGAACCATCACATCTCCCATATGCTCCGCAATTGTTACAAACGCAATCGGGATAATCGCTAATGCTTCAGCACCAAAGTAGAAGTTATATCGATCTGGACTGTTTCCAAATGGTAGGCGAATATCTGGTAACGCAAACCAACTTGCTTCATGAACTGGGGTTAAATCAACAATACCTAGTAAAAACGCTACTATATAACCCACAATAATTGCGATTAAGAATGGAATCACTTTGGCAAAACCTTTCCCTTTACATGTCACAAATACAGCTACGGCAAAAGTCACAACAGCCGTAAGAATTTGGCGCCAATCACCACCTGAAACAAAGCCAGCATTTTGAACCGCTGTCGCTGATAATCCTAATCCGATAACAACAATCATTGGTCCAATAACGATTGGTGGGAATAATTTATTAATCCAGCCGCTTCCGATTTTATGTATGATAAATGCTACAACAACATAAACAAGTCCAACTAACATAATTCCAGTTTGAGCTGCATCAATACTTCCACCCATTTGATCAATCGCAAATGACATCGCTGTAATATAAGCAAATGATGAACCTAAATATACCGGTACTTTAAACTGAGTCACAACCATATAAATCAGCGTCCCAACCCCACTTGCTAAAAGTGCCGTCGACACTGGTAAACCTAATACTAAAGGCACTAAAATTGTCGCACCGAACATCGCAAACACATGTTGGAAACTTAATAATAAACCAGGTATTAATAATGGCTTCTCATGCACATCTAACAACATTCTTTTTTCTTTTCCTGAATTTTCCATATAAACAGCTCCTTTTTGTTTAGGTTCACTTTGGACAAAATAAATAGCCCTTTGCAAAAACAGGGCTTTAAAGAAGTTCATATGTAAATTGATGGCTCGCTCAACGCAATACCCTCAATAAAATGAAGTCTTTAGTAACCTCTCTGGATTACTTTAAAAGTCCCTTTAACCTGTCAAAATTTTACCATGTATAAGGAATATTGCAATAGAAAATGTAAGATTTATTAAATATTTGTTTAGAAAAGTTTGTTGATGGGGGATGTTGGGTGGTGAGAAGGGAATTAATCGGTTAATAGGACAGGTCAGACAGTGACAGTGGTAATTAAACACTTAACAGGACGTGTCACCACATGACACGTCCCGTTAGACCTACCCCTTAACCAAAACTAACACAAAAACCGACCAGCAGTCGCTTTTAGCTGGCTGCTGGCCGGTATATTGGAATATGTTTCTAATTAAGATAATAACATCGCATCAGATGCTAATGTTTCACCTGATTCTTGACGGAAGAGCTCCATTAAACGATCAATCGTTAAGTTTTTCTTCTCTTCGGCACTCACATCAAGGATTATTCTTCCTTGGTGGAGCATAATCAGACGGTTACCATATTTCACCGCATCATTCATATTATGGGTAATCATTAATGCAGTTAATTGTTGTTCGCTCACAATTCTATCTGTTAGTCTGAGAACCATTTCACTTGTTTTAGGGTCTAGCGCTGCCGTATGCTCATCCAGTAGCAATACTTGTGGCTTACGTAATGTTGCCATTAAGAGTGTTAACGCTTGGCGTTGTCCACCTGACAAGTAAGCAACATCTGTAGTTAAACGGTCTTCCAATCCTAAATCTAATATTTTCAAGCGTTCGATCATTTGTTGACGATCCGCTTCTTTAACACCTTTACGAAGGCCACGTTTTAAACCACGTCGGTTAGCTAACGCCATATTTTCCTGAATTGTTAAACGCGCCGCTGTCCCCATCTTCGTGTCTTGAAACACGTACCCAATTGAGTCCGCACGCTTGTTCATTGGAAGGCGTGTCACGTCTTCGTAATTGATTTTAATTGATCCTTCATCAGGTGTCAGTGAACCACTAATTGTATTGAGTAAAGTTGATTTACCAGCACCGTTACCACCAATAACCGTTACGAAATCTCCATCATAAAGTGTTAAATCAATGCCTTTTAGAACGTGATTCTCATTCACTGTTCCACGTTCGAATGATTTTTGAATCCCTGATAGTTCTAATTTAATTTTTCTTTCTTCAGTCATTATTTCGCACCTCCGCTCACTGCGCTCTTTTTCCGACTACCAAATTGTCTTTGAATTTGAGGGAAATACAATACAAATCCAAGTAAGATAGCAGAGAATATACGTAAGTCAGTTGGACGAATATCAATCCATGGTTGGTTTAAAATAAAGTCAATAATTAAGCGGTAAATGAAACTACCTAAAATGATCGAAGTTAAACGGAAACCAATTGATTGGTTAGGAATTACCACTTCAGCAATAATGACTGAGGCCAGTCCAATAACAATGGTACCAATACCCATACTTAGATCGGCAAAGCCGTCTTTTTGTGCTACCATTGCTCCACTTAAGGCAATCAACCCGTTACCAATAATATAGCCTAAAGTCTTCATAAGGTTTGTATTAATCCCGTTTGCTTCACTCATTCGTGGGTTATCCCCAGTTGCTCGAAGCGATAGGCCCATTTCAGTATGTAGAAACAGAACTAATAAAGTAATGATAATCGCTAGGATAATCAAGCCAAGAACTGTTACAGACATATTTTTACTGAAACCAAACATATCTTCCATAGGTGTAAAAATCGTTTCTTGACCAAGTAAAGCTAAGTTTGAACGTCCACCCATCACTTGGAAGTTAACCGAGTATAAACCTGTTTGAAGTAAAATACCCGTTAACAGCGGTGGGATATGAAGTTTTGTGTGTATCCAACCAGCGAGTAAACCACCGGCTGCCCCACCTGCGAAAGCTGCAGCAGTTGCGAGAAATGGGTTAAGACCATTTGTAATTAAAATGGCTGCGATGGCGCCCCCTAATGGGAACACCCCTTCGGCTGATAAATCTGCGATATCAAGTAATCTGAAGGTAATGTATACCCCAATAGCCATGACTGCCCATACAACCCCTTGGCTAAAACTTGATGAAATAACATCTAGAATCATAAGTTAAACATACTCCTTTAATTAATTTTAAAAATCCATATTATCTTACCATATTTTAATGAATAAACACTAATCTATTTGAATTGAACTGACATCAATATCAACAGCTTCTGCGAATTCTTCATTGACAATTAACTCAAAGTTCTTACCAACTTCAACTGGCATATCAGCTAGAGATAAATCTTCATCTAACATACGCTTAACCATGTCAGCTGTTTGTACACCGTAGTCGAAGTAAGAGTTTGAAATTGTTGCTAAAGCATTGGCATTAATCGTTGAGTCAGATGACCCAATTAACGCTAAACCAGCTTCTTTCCCGATATCACCAACCAGTGAGATTGAACTATCAATCGTATTATCAGTCACTAATAAAATTGCATCGGATTCATTAACTAAAGCAGTCATGACTTGCGCAATATCATTCGTGTTCGTTACTGATTGGACAATATGATTTAGTCCTTTTTCTTCAATAACTTCTGTCGCAATATCAACTTGATGTTGTGCGTTAACTTCACTTGAATTGTAAATTGTTCCGATGTTTTGTGCATCAGGGACAACTTGTAGTAATAAATCTACGTGATCGGCAATTGGACCTAAGTTTGTCGTTCCAGTTAAATTACGTCCGGGCGCTTCCATTGAATCAACTAACTTCGCTTCAACTGGTGCTGCCACTGCTGCAAAAAATATTGGTTTCTCCTCTTCAACAGTTGCTAAAGCTTGTGCAGCTGGTGTGGCAATCGCAAAGATAATATCATTATCACGCGCAACTTTTTCTGATAATGATTGCAATGTTGTCATATCGCCGTTCGCATTTTGTAAGTCCCACTCGACATTCCCATCTAATAGCTCATCAATACGCTCTATAAAGCCGTCACGTGTGTCATCTAAAGCTTCATGACTGACGTGTTGTAAGATACCAATTTTAATTGGTTCATCTTGGGCTTTAACCGTTTGAGTTGCTGGAAAAATAGATACGAACGCTAAGGCAATGATTGTTACTAATTGAATTATTTTTTTCATTTTATATGCTCCTATTCAATCGTTGACGGATCGACACCGATGGCTTCAACAAAATCTTCGTTCACTACAATTTGAAAATCTTTCCCTAATTCAATTTCCATTTCTCCAGGGTTTAAATCTTCATCCAACATGCGAATTACCATTTCTGCTGTTTGAACACCGTAGTCTTCATAAGAGTTTGATAATGTTGCTAGTCCGTTTGTTCTTACAACTGAATCAGATGACCCAATTGTTGGGATCCCTGCTTCTTTAGCAATATCTCCAACTAAAGTAATGGCACTATCAATCGTATTATCCGTTACCATAAACATCGCATCGACATTACCAACAAGTGCATTCATCACTTGTGATATATCGTTCGTACTAATCACTGTTTGAACATCCGTCGCTAAACCTTGTTCTTCAAGTAATTCAACGGCTACGCCCGCTTGAACTTGTGAGTTGACCTCACTTGAGTTGTAAATTAAACCAACTGTTTCAACATCTGGAAAATTACGTATTAATAAGTCGACTTGTTCTTCGATCGGCGCCATATCACTTGTTCCAGTAATGTTTCCTCCTGGAGCTTCGATAGAGTCTGCTAAACCAGCTTCAACTGGATCTGTTACTGCTGCAATAAAAATTGGCTTCTCTTGTTCAACTGCTGCTAAAGTTTGAGCAGCAGGCGTTGCGATGGCAAATAAAATATCATTGTCACGCGCAACTTTTTCACTTAATGATTGAAGACTCGATTGGTCACCACTGGCATTATTAATATCCCATTCAATACGGTCGCCATAAGCTGAATTGTCTAACGTCTCTTGAAAACCTTTCAGCACTGCATCTAAAGCTTCGTGCTCTACATATTGAACAACACCTATATTAATTGTTTCTTCTTGTGCTTGGACTGCTTGGCCACCTGCTAACATTGGAAGTAAAGCTAATACAACGGTAGTAATAATATTAATAAATTTAAATCGACTTTTCATTTTGAATTCTCCTTATCTTTTATTCGGAATCTTCAGAGCTCTCTTCTTCAGATTCTTCTGTATCTTCTTCATCTGATGTTTCTTCAGAACCTAAATCAATATTTGATAAATCTAGACCTAATATTTCTGCATTTTCTTCATTAACAACTAATTCTAATGTATCTGCGGATTCAACTGGGATAATCTCACCAGATTCAATGATTTCTACTAGCATTCCCGCTGTTTGTTTACCTAATTCGTAATAATCTAAACCATATGTCGTTAACCCATTTGCTAAAGCCATATCCTTTGATCCACCGATAATTGGCAGCTCAGCTTCTAATGCTAAATCTCCAACTAGTGTCATTGCACTTGCAATTGTGTTATCTGTTACTGTGAAGACTGCATCTACGTCATCATTAACTAAACCACTCATGACTTGAGAGATGTCATTCGTTGAAGTCACTGTTGCTTCAACAACTTCAATGCCAGCTGCTTCAAGGGCTGCTGTTGCTTTTTCTGCTTCACTCATTGAGTTTGCTTCACCTGAGTTATAGATGATTCCAACACGTTCTGCGTCAGGAACAACTGCTTGGAGTAAAGCTACTTGGTCTTCAATTGGACCAGCATCGGTCGTACCTGTAATATTTGCTTCTGGCTCTTCTAAGTTTTGGACTAAACCTGCACCAACAGGGTCACTGACTGATGAGAATAATACGGGTTTCTTTTGTTCGACATTCGCAATAGCTTGAGCGGCTGGCGTTGCAATAGCGAAAATATAATCACTACTGTTCGTCACATTCTCACTCATTGATTGTAAGTTTGCTGTGTCTCCTGAGGCATTTAAATAATTTAAAGTTAGGTTTTCACCTTCAACATAACCGGCTTCTTCTAAGCCATCAATGAAACCTTGATAGTTTTGGTCTAATGATTCATGCTCTACAAATTGAAGGACACCTACGTTAATTTCTTCTTGATCTTGTGCTTCTGCAGACATTGGTGCTGCGATTGTACCTAATGCTAATAATGAAACTAAGGCTGTTTTTAAATATCGATACATAATTTATTCCTCCATTTTTTCTATTTTTTTATAACTTTGATTTGTCAAATTAAGCTAGACAAAACTGCTTCATCTAAGTAACTCAAAAATACTTCCAACGGTGTTCGGTAGTGTAAGGATTTCCGTGGAATCGTGTTCCGTTTGTGTGCAATCGATGACACA
>NZ_JBGQQZ010000006.1:0-60346 GCF_045528575.1 Ruoffia sp. FAM 24228 | reverse complement strand
AGTCTGTAAGATATCTGTAGTAAGATTGTTCATAGGGAAGTCCTCTTTTCTGTGAATGTAGTGTGGTAACTCTATTCTACAGAAGGGGCTTCCTTTTTTCTATTTACACAAGATATTTTACACTCTCTTATCTTGATTTTACTATCTGTAATTCTTGCTTATTTTGATGTATGTTTTATAATGAATATAGATAGGTTGGTTACGCTTACAATACAGAGAGGTGTTGATACTAATGTCAAAAATATATGAAAATATACTTTTGCCAGTTGACGGGTCACAACAGTCGATCGATTCATTCAAACAAGGCGTCCGTTTAGCAAGACAATGGGATAGTGATGTGTATTTAGTTCGAGTAGTTAAAGAAGATGATGGTCAAGATATTCCTAAGGAACAACGTGAATCGCTTTTAAACTCATTAAAAGAGTTTGCAAGAAATGAAAGGGTTTCTTTAGAAGCAGAATTAATTTATGGAGATCCCCGTACCCAAATTGCTGAAGTATTAGTAGACCGTTGGTCCATTGATTTAATTGTATTAGGAGCGACAGGTAAGGGTCGTGTAGCGAAGATGCTTATTGGGTCAATTACAGATTATGTTGTTCGAAATGCCCAATGTGATGTCTTAATTAGTCGTTAAACAATTTATGGGACTGCTCTATATCATTTAGAGCAGTTTTTATGTGATTTATTATAATTTATCATACCATTTATCTAACAATCTGATATACTGATGCGACGTAGTAAAGAAAGTAGGAAAATATGAAAAAAATCACATTTGAATCAATGGGCATCAGCTCGGAAATCACTAAAGCACTAGATAGCCTCCGATATTACCAACCAACACCGGTACAACAAGAAATTATTCCACTCGCATTAAATAATGAGGACATTCTCACTGAATCGCAAACAGGAAGTGGTAAGACGGCGGCTTACGGCATTCCACTTTGTGAGCAAGTTATTTGGGAAGAGAATAAACCACAAGCTTTAATCTTAGTACCAACACGTGAATTAGCGATGCAAATTAAAGAAGATATTATGAATATCGGTCGTTTTAAACGAATTAAAGTGACGGCTGCCTTTGGTAAATCTTCATTCAAAACTCAAAAATCCGAATTAAAACAAAAAAGTCATATTGTAGTGGGTACACCCGGTCGTATCTTAGATCATCTTCAAGAAGGTACTTTGAATGTAGATGAAATTAAGAGTTTAATTCTTGATGAAGCGGATGAAATGCTGAATATGGGCTTTGTACAACAAGTTGAAGACATTATTGATTATCTACCTAAAGAACGTCAAACGATGTTATTTTCAGCTACAATGCCGTCTGAAATCGAACGACTCGCATTTTTTTATATGAAAAAAGATCATAAGACAATAAAAATGGAAAAATCAGAAGAAAATACACCTGAGATTTCGCAATCTTATATCCGAGTTCAAGATTTACCTAAAGAAAAGTTATTGTTGGATCTATTAACAATTGAAAATCCTGATACGTGTATCATTTTTTGTAACACACGCGAGGTGGTTGATAAAGTCGATAGCTATTTAGCAAAAGCTGGGATTCCTATTGATAAATTACATGGCGGAATGGATCAGGATGACCGTTCGGACGTCATGCAGGAATTTAGAATTGGTAAATTACGTTATTTGGTCGCAACCGATGTTGCATCTCGCGGCATCGATGTTGATAACGTGACACATGTTATCAATTATAATGTGCCTTTTGAGAATGAAAGTTTCACCCACAGAACTGGTAGAACCGGTCGTGCAGGGAAAACAGGTGTTGCCTTAACTTTAATTAGCGATAATGAGATGAAGCGTTGGCAAGAAGTAAGTGAGTATGCTAAAGAAACTGGCATAGAATTTACGGAGATAAACGCACCGAGCAATCGCCAAGTAATGAGTCGTAAGACAGCTTTTGAGAAAAAAATAAACTCTAGACCTGTGTTGAAAACAGCCCGTAATAAAGAACTGAATAAAGATAATACGAGAGTCTACTTCAATGGCGGTAAAAAGAAAAAACTCAGAGCCATCGACTTTGTTGGAACATTAACGAATATTAAAGGTGTCGAAGCCGAGGACATTGGTATTATCACCATTCAAGAAAATGTTACATATGTTGAAATTTTAAATGGAATGGGTCCGTATGTCATCTCTGAGATGCAAAACCGCACAGTTAAAGGTAAAAAATTAAAAGTTCATAAAGCGAGAAAATAAATATATAACAAACAACCCAATATCAACGATATTGGGTTTACTTGTCTTTAAAGGTCGGCTAATACAAATCAAGAATATCTTTTACTAATTCAAAGTACTTTTCTTTTAATAGAGGAGGGGACTCAATCACGATATTTTTACCGAATTTTATCATATATTCAGCCATATAAGTAATTTCCTCAGGATTAAAGTAACCTACGATATAATGCTTGTCACCTTCAGTAATTAGATACATGTTAGGGTAACGGCTCTTCTTAAATGTCTCCACACCGCGTTGGTTAATCAAACATCTAAATGGTATTGTATTTAATTTTCCATCTGTATCTTTTTGTAATGTTTTTAATCATTCAAACTTAAAGTCTCTTCAAAATCTATCATGATCATTAATTTTTATATGGTATCTGTTCGAAGCGTACGCTAAGCCTTCTTATTACAATCATCAGCATCAGAATCTGTAGGCTTAATGAGTAATAATCGAAATCTATTAATAATCCAATCGAGTGGTAGTATCTATACAAATAATGTTAGATACAAGCCATCGGAATTTAGTTATTATTATCAAAAAGAAATGTTTGAAAATATTACGGGGTTTAATGAAACAGATTGCACATGCACAAGGGATTACAATAAACCCCATTGATGAGTAGCAAATACTGAGCGATGCTGTTAATGATTTAGAAGAAGTATTTCCTAAGTTTTACAAATGATTTATAACACTTCCGTTTAAATATGAAAGTAACAAAAAACATAGTGAGACTCTTTCGAAATTAAGAGCACTCCCTATGTTTTTTATAATGCTAAAATTATATTGTTGATTAATAACGTTTTAGCCATGTATTCGGTGCAAACAAAATTATCATTGGAAATATTTCTAAACGTCCCATGATCATAATGAATGATAGGAATATTTTGATAAATGGACTAAAATGAGCAAAGTTTTGAGAGGGTCCCACAATGCCTAGACCAGGTCCAATGTTATTAAGGGTTGCTGCCACAGTACTAAAAGAGGATAGTAGGTTTGGTGTTTCTAAACTAATGACAAGCACCGCCACAATAAAAATAATAATATAGACCACCAAGTAGCTCAAGACTGTATTGGCTAATTTAGAGTCAATACGTCTACCTTCATAACCGATGGCAACGACACGATTAGGTCGTATTGTTTGTTTTATTTCTGCCCAACCTATTTTAACTAAAAGCAAAATACGTGAGACCTTCAAACCACCTGCTGTTGAGCCAGCCATTCCTCCAACAAACATCAAAAGAATGAGTATTAACTGAGAGAATAAAGGCCAATGATCAAAGAGGGCAGTTGAATAACCCGTAGTCGATATAATGGAAGCAACCGTAAAGAAACTATCACGAAATGCATTGCTAACACCATAAGATGTTGAGATTAAATTTATTGAGATTAAAAGCACAGCAATCGCGATAATTGCTAGAAACCAACGAAGTTCTTCACTTTTTAGAATTCGTTTCGCCTGATGAATATAGACTAGATAGAACAAATTGAAATTAATACTGAATATTATCATGCCGATACTTAATATCATCTCAACTGTAAAGCTATCATAAGGTGCGATACTCCCATTCAAGACACCGAAACCTCCAGTTCCTGCGGTCCCAAATGCAAGTAACAGCGCGTCGAAGAAGGGCACACCTGCAATATACAAACAAGCTAACGTGATCATCATAAAGGTGAAGTAAATAATATATAAAATCCGGGCCGTTGATGATAATTTAGAAACAAGTTTACCAAATGTAGGACCGGTCATTTCCGCCTTCATGATATGTACAGAGGAAGACTCAGCTTTCGGCAAAATAGCTAAAGCGAACACTAAAACTCCCATTCCTCCAACAAAGTGACTGAAGCTACGCCAAAACAACATTGAATGCGATAAAGCCTCCACATCAAGTAAAATACTGGCACCAGTTGTTGTAAAGCCACTCGCCATTTCAAAAAAGGCATCGATGAAGGAAGGAATCTGCTGACTAAGAACAAACGGAATCGCACTAAAAAAAGAAATTAAAATCCAAGATAGAGAAACTACCGTAAAGCCTTCTCGCGCATAAAAAGTACGTCGATGCAATTTTGTTCGAGATAGTGCAAAACCAATAACAAGAGTCACTAGAGAAGTACCAAGAAAACTTGCTATATTTACCCAGCTTTCTTGGTAGATTACACTGACGATCAAAGGTAATAACATCAGGCCAGCCAGAATCATTAAGATATTTCCGAGTGTATAGCGGATAAATTGTGTATTCATTATTGCCTCCTTACCTTAAGATATCATCAATGTCGTTAAACGCTTTATGTTTGGTCACGATTAGGACATGGTCATCAGCTAAAATAACATCCTCACCCGTAGGATAAATCAGTTGAGAACCCCGTATTATGTAGGCAATTAATAAATTGTCTTTTGTATTTAAATCTCTTAGCTTGATATTCACAACACGACTACTTTCTTTAACAAGAAATTGCAAGGTCTCAACTTGATTATCAGCAATTCGAATCAAAGCCTCTACATTAGATGCTGTTGCATTTCTTAATGAGCGAACGTAACGTAAAATCTTGTTTGTTATTAATCGTTTAGGTGTAACAATGGCTTGTAAGTCTGAATCACCTAATATTTTTAATAAGTCAGTTCGACTTACTTTTGTCATAACTTTTTTAATACCTAAAGATAGGGCGTACATTGAGTTGATAATGTTTTCCTCGTCGATACCCGTCAAACTTAAAACTGCGTCAAAGCTTTCAATACGTTCTTCTAATAACAATTCTTGCTCCATACCATCACCTTTAATTACTACTACTTGTGGGAAGCGGTGACTAAGATCTAAAGCTTTTTCTTCATTTAATTCGATGACTTTTATATCGATATCCATTTTACTTAACAGATGAAGCGTGTAATAGGTCACACGGCCACCGCCGATAATTAAAACCGACTTAGTTTTCTCTTCACGGTAACCAGCTTTGAAATAAAAGTTTGCTAAATCTTCTCGAGATCCCGTAACATAAACACGATCCCCAACTCTTAAGACTGATTGCCCACTGGGAATAATAGTTTGTTTATCATGGGTTAGGGCGCAAATTAATACTTCACCATATTCATTTCTAAACTGAGTTAAAGACTGATCGACCAGTGGACTGCCGGCTTTAATTTCTAGTTCAACTAAATTGACTCGACCTTTACCGAATTGTTCAATACTGAGTGAATGCGGAAATTCGATACTTTTGGTAATATAACGAGCTGCCACCATTTCTGGATTGATAACCAAGTCGATACCTAGGCTATCACGTACGAATTCAATATGATTCGTATACTTAGGATTTCTTACCCGGGCAATAGTATATTTGGCACCCAGTTGCTTAGCTATAATAGAACTTATAATATTTGTTTCATCTTCAGGAGTCACAGCTATAAACATATCGCACTGTTCAACGCCAGCTTCGACTAAGTTATCATAATCCGCTCCATCACCGACTAAGCCTGTAATATCATTTTTATTAATAATACGATTCAATCTTTCAGAATTAGCTTCGATGAGGACGACATTATTATTCTCCAATGCTAGTTCTTGGCAAAGAATTTCACCAACTTTACCTCCACCTATAATGACAATATCCATTTGACGATTCACCTTCGTTTTCATTTATTTTTAAAATTTAAATTAGTTGAATATTAGCACTTTGACCTGATCATTAATAAACATGCAATAAAAAACGTATAATTGCAAGGTTTATAAGGATAAATTCTAGAGCTAATAAGACAGTCATTTTAAACTATATAAAGCAATATTACAATAGTTTCATCAACTTATAAAGAAAATACAAGAGGCAATATCACAAATCATTATTCAGATAAAAGAAGGCGGTTACACGATTATGAAATCTTATCATGGATGTAAAAGTTGATATATTTGATGCATTAAAAATATAATATTAATTAATGATTTGTAACTAACATTATATTGGATTAAGACCATTTTTATAAGAAGAGACTTAGACTTTCAACAAATAATATAGTTATTTTTGTTATCTTAAATTTGCGTATCTTCGTACATCCAATCTTCAAATGCACATATTGATTCATCTTTTAATATATATTTCTCAACTAATTTCGTAAATTTATTAATTTTATTTATTTGGTTTGGTGTAGGGTATTGATTTGTTAATTCGTAACAAATTATCGGTGGAGGAGTTTCTTTAAGTGGATAAGACACAATTCTTTCATCAGAAATAAATTGATTAATTACTGACACAGGAGCAATAGCCCACCGAGATGAATTGGTTATATAATTTATTAACATAGACCCTGTATTTACTTTCACATGTGCATTATTTGCATTTGAAAGATGAAAATTATGCCAAATTTCATACTGATCATTCCACCTTAAATAGACTTCATCTTCGGCAGGTAAATCAATAATAGATATATTTTCATAATATGGACTATCTCTGTGGCAAACCAAATACATTAACTCTCTAAAAATTGGCTTTGATTTTATGTGGGGATATTTATATGTGCTGTATACATAACCGATATCAGCAGTTCGACTTTCTATAAATCCATGAATTTCTTTAGAGTGAAATGTATTTATACTTAGGTCATAATTATTCATATTTAAAACATCTTTATAAAATGGGAGAAAAGTATAATTATTAACGGCATCTACACTTACAATGTTGATCATTTCTTTTATAGTAGAATCTTTCAAATTTTCAGATTCTCTTCTCAGAGCGCGCATTTGTTCTGCAATAGACAAAAATTGTTCTCCAGCAGTAGTAAGTGTAATATGCGAAGTGCCTTTTTCTCGAATGATTAACTCTGTATCTAATTGATTTTCTAATTTCATCAATCTATTGCTAACACTGGATTGTGAAATATAAAGATGTTCTGATGCCTTCGAGATACTACCATACTTATAAATTGTTAAAAAAGTTTCTACATAATCCAGATTCATCGTTATCTCCTTGAATATCTATTTATTAGATATTATATAGAAGAAACATCTGTTTGACAAATATAAGGACCATTGATAATCTAGAACTACCAAAAGAATTAAAGCGCTTACAATGAATTGGGTGAAGTAGAAGTAAAGTCAAAAATGACATTACATTTGTAAATGATTATTAATCAAAAAAATATAGTTTTAAGAGGAGAATGGAATGGATATATACAAAAATCATACAGTTGATCAGGACTTGGTTGATGCTTTCAAAAAACAATCAACAGCAACTGTACACGAGGTAATGGGTAAAAAGGGAAATATGTTGTCTAATATAAAGCCTGTGGGAACTGGGATGAAGCTTTGTGGTCAAGCATTAACAGTGAAAGGTGGTCCCTCTGATAATTTAATGATAATTAAGGCAGTTAGTATGATTGAAAAGGGACATGTTCTGGTAATAAATAATGGAGAAAGTGATAATTCAGGACCTTTTGGTGAAGTATTAGCCGTTAATTCCATAACAAGAGGTGCAGCAGGAGTCGTTATTAATACTCCTATTCGTGATACAGAGGCGATTAGAGAACTAGGATTACCAGTGTTTAGTATTGGATCTAGTATAGTAGGTACTACAAAATCGGTTCTTGGATCAATAAATCAAACAATTAGTTGTGGGAATGTTGTTGTTAATCCCGGAGATATTATTTTAGGAGATGAAGATGGTGTAGTTGTTGTACCACTAGATATTGCAGAAGTGGTTTTAGAAAAAGCACTCGAAAGAGATGCAAATGAAATCGAAGTAATGGAACGAATAAAAAATGGAGAATCATTATTTGAAATTTATGAGTATCAAGAAACTTTAGACGGATTAGATGCAAGAGAAGAAATATAAAAAAATTAATATTGATATTAAAGGGAGAGTTGACAATGGAATTGAGTTTAGATTTATTACAAACTGTAGGATTAGCAATTGTCGTATATATAATTGGAGACTTAATAAAAAGTAAAATTAGAGTTCTACAAAAATACTTTATACCTGCTCCAGTTATTGGTGGGTTATTATTCAGTATAATTTTATTTTTTGGCTATCAAACTGGATTATTCTATATAGCAATGGATGTGACTTTACAAAACTTTTTTATGAATATATTTTTTACAACTGTGGGGTTTACAATTAGTGCAGCAATAATAAAGGAGAGTGGGAAACTCGGAGCAATCCTAGCATTAATAGCTGTATTCTTCTTAATTATACAAAATTTGATTGGTGTTGGAATTTCAGAGTTATTCGGGATACATAATTTACTTGGTGTTGCAATGGGATCAACTGCTATGTCAGGTGGTGTTGGTTCAGCAATGGCTTTTGGACCGACATTTGAATCGCTGGGAGCTGAAGGCGCTACAACAGTAGGAGCAGCAGCAGCAACTTTTGGATTGTTTATGGGGAGTATCATTGGAGGTCCAGTTGCAAAACGTTTAATTGATAAACACAATTTAAAAACTTCGATAAAAGAATCCACTACAAGTGGCTCACAAAGCACAAAGGAATTCGAATCGAATTTATTTAGATCAGTAATGCTAGTCATTTTAACAGCTGCTCTAGGATCATTGATTTCATATATGTTAAACCTCACAGGTTTAACATTCCCTTACTATGTCGGATGTTTGTTTGCAGGAGGTATAGTTCGAAATCTAGCTGATGCAGACATGATAAAAATTAATATTAACGAAATTGATAGCATAGGTAATATTTCATTAAATCTATTTTTATCAATGGCTTTAATGAATTTAAGTATTTGGACTTTACTAGATTTGGCGGGACCAATGATTGTTATTCTGGTTACACAGACAGTTGTTATTATGTTATATACCTATTTTGTAACATTTAGAGCAATGGGTAAAACTTACGATGCAGCAGTAATGGCTGCTGGACATTGTGGAGTAGGGCTCGGACAGACTCCAAATGCTATAGCAAATATGTCTTCTGTTATTGAAGAACATGGACCAGCTCCTACAGCATGGTTTGTGCTTCCAGTAATAACAGTAGTCTTTATCAACATTTTCAATCCAATCATTATTACGTTATTCATTAATTTGTTCTCTTAACTTGAAATATTTTTTGAAAATGATCAAAAAAAATGTGATGTAGATTGATAAAATGAAGTAAATTTAGTAGTACCATCCATCTAAAGACTTCCAATCACCAAAGCTACGTGGTTGGAAGTTTTTTATTTTTAAGTAAAAAAATCCAATAACTCATTTATTGAAATTTGAATAACTAAAATAGGGATGACGAGATAAAACATGGATATTGTGGAATATTACATTTTTAATTGAGTTTACATAATATATATTATCGAACTTATTTAACGAAGATTTCTATAGTACTAAATCTATTGGTTAATATCGTGGCATATGAATTGTATTATAACTCCAGTTATTTTATCATTACTATAATCACTTCGTTACTTTTATATTTTATAAAGGAGAAATTTGATATGAAGAGATCATTAAAAAAATTATTAACTGTTTCATTAGCCGCTAGCGTGTTATTTGGCGCAGACATACGTATGGTTATAGCTGAAAACACCTCTGAAGCCAGTTCAGAACAAGTTGAAAACTCTGAATCTGAAACAGATACACAAATGGATGGTTTACCATTAGTAAAGCTGATTTAAGTGAAGCCAATGGTCAAGATGGAAATCCAGCTTATGTGGCAGTATTTGGATATGTATATGACGTTACTGATATTGCTGAATGGGAAAATGGTAAACATAATGGTGCTCAAGGCGGTACCGATGCTTCGAGTTTTTTCATTGAATCACCTCATGCTATCGACACTTTAGAGGGATTAGATCAAGTTGGAGTTTATAATGACTGGGAAGTTTCTGATGATCTATTAGCTGAATTTAATAATGAAAATGAAGAATTACCTAATTTAGTTGCTGTCCGTGGTATTGTTTATGATGTTACTGATGAAGAAGCTTGGCCAAATGGTGAACATAACGGTATCAGCGCTGGAACTGACGCAACTGACAACTTTGAAAACGATTCACCGCATGAAGATGACCTGTTAAGTACTTTAAAAATTGTTGGAAAACATGTGGATTATGTCTTTTCTGAGGATGAATTAGCTAATTTTGATGGTAAAGATGGAAATCCAGCCTATATTGCTGTAAATGGTACGGTATACGATGTTACAAACTTTGGTGCATGGGCAGATGGTGAGCATCAAGATATGGTAACTGCTGGTACTGATGCAACCGATCTTTTTGAATCTGAATCCCCTCATGATTCAGAATTTTTAGATGCCTTACCACTAGCTGGTCGTTTTGAATAATATTAAGCCAAAGAAACCCCAGTCCGATTAAATTCAGACTGGGATTTTTTGTTTATAATTCTATAAAATCGTTTTCCTCATCATTGAATATTGATATCACTCCGTCACCAATACTATAATGCCAACCATTTAGCGTTAACTGATTTTTTTCAACCCGATCTCTGATATTCTCATAAGTCATTAGATTGCTTAATTGTTGAATTACATTTAACTTTTCAAGTCGATTAGCCTTAACTGTCATATCTTCATCTGGTAACTCTTTAGATACTTGTTGACGTAAGCTTTCTAATTGTGAGATCCAAATACTAGTATATGGCAACTCCTCAATATTTTCAGGAGGATTAATACTTGCTGCACACCCACCACAATTTGAATGACCACATATAATAATATTTTTTACATTTAAAACTTCGACCGCATATTCTATAGCAGATGTAGTGGAAGCATATTTCACGCTCTGCCCTGCTGGTGGGACAATATTAGCAATATTTCTAATATGAAAAATCTCACCTGGATATGCTTGCAACAAGCGTTCTGGACTCACTCTAGAGTCAGAACAGCCTACAAATAATGTATGGGGTGTCTGAATTTCACTGAGTGATTCATATAAATCCTTATTTTCTTTGTAATCTTGTTCTTTAAATTGTTTCAGTGCTTTATATAAGTTTTTCAATTAACAAAACATCCTATCTTATTAGAATAATATTAAGTTTACTCATCTTAAATTAGAGATGCAAATTTTATTTATTTATATCATAGCAATGATTCTATCAGAAACTTCTTGTGTGTTTAGTGTATCGGTATCAATCGTGTAAGTAGCACAAGTTTCATAATAAATTAAACGCTTCATATATAAAGCTTTTAGTTCCTCTGTTGTTCGCTTCTTAGCAATTGGTCTAAAATTCATTTTGTCATTATTTATCCGGTGGTGTAATGTTTCAAAATTTGCTTTTAAATAAATTACATTTGATGTCTCTTTTAGTATCGCCCTGTTTGCATAGTTTTCAATACAACCGCCTCCTGTAGATATGACTCCAGGAATTGAATAGTATTTTAATAAAAATTGATGCTCAAGTTGTCTGAATTGTGTTTCACCATACTTATCAAAATAGTCAGATAAAGGCATTTGTATCTTTTTGATAATTTCTTTATCTAAATCATAACATGGTATATTCAATGATTTGCTTAATGTTTGGGCAACAGTTGTCTTCCCTGCTCCCATAAAGCCAATTAGAATCATAGTTAACACCTCAATTTTTGTCTGTTTTTTCTGTTTGAGACATACGTTCAATTTCATCAAAGAATGTTGGATAGGTGATATTCACACAATCAGCATCCTCTAATTCAATAGTTTCATTTGCAGGAATTAGAAGTCCAGCTATTTGTAGCATCATACCAATTCTGTGATCACCATAACTGTTTACTTTTGCTCCTTTTAAAGGAGTTGGACCGTGAATAATTAAGCCATCATATGTTTCTTCAATGTTTGCATTCATTTTCCTTAATTCTTTCGCTACTGCTTGAATTCGATCTGTTTCTTTAACACGAAGTTCGTGAGCATCTTTTATTATTGTCGTCCCTTGAGCTTGTGTTGCTAAAAGTGCAATAACTGGGATTTCATCAATTAATCGCGGTATGATTGATCCAGAAATATTTGTAGAGAGTAATTGACTCGTTTCAATGCTGATGTCTGCACTGTAATGATTCGGCAGTATGTTTACAATTACTTTCCCACCCATAGCTTTAACAACATCTAAAATTCCTGAACGAGTATTGTTAATCCCTACATTTTTTATTTCGATGTTACTATTTGGTAATAGTAAACCAGCGGCAATAAAGTAAGCTGCCGATGATATATCACCAGGGACATCTATATCTTGCCCAATGAGTTGTTGCCCACCCTCTAACATGATTGTCTTACCTTTTATATTAAGAGATACACCAAATTGCTCAAGCATTTCTTCGGTATGATTTCGTGTTGTTTCCTTCTCTATAATAGTGGTCACACCTTCTGATAAGAGTCCTGCTAATAATATTGCTGATTTAACTTGAGCACTTGCGACGGGCATCTCATATTTGATGTCTTTTAATTTTTCAACGGGTTCAATAATCAAAGGAGGTAAAGTCGTATTTGCAAACCCTTGTATATTTGCACCCATACTTTTTAATGGATTGATAATTCTATCCATCGGTCTTTGACTTAGGGACTCATCACCAATAAGCGTGCTTTTAAAGTTTTGACCCGCTAATAGACCACTTAATAGTCTCATCGTAGTTCCAGAATTCCCTGCATATAATGGCTTACCCGACTCTTGTAATTGTTTAATTCCTTTTCCATGAATAATCACTGTGTCTCCATCATCATCAATTTCCACGCCAAGTTGTCGCATTATTTGAAGTGTATTTAAACAATCCTCTGATCTTAAAAAACCAGTAACTTTTGTCATACCTTCAGCAATGGAGCCCATGATTATTGCTCGGTGTGAGATGGATTTATCTCCAGGAACGGACAATTGAAACTGAATATTTTTTAATGAACCTTTTAATCTTTTAGCCATGATTGCCCACTCCGTTTTGCCACATTTCTGGATTTTTACTGTATTCTCTGTAAGAATTCACTGCTTCTTTAAGTTCTATGAAACTATCGTGAGGAAATTTTTCTAAGATTGCTTGTGTTAATTCAGTTGCAATTACCGCTTGAGCTACGACGCTTGCTGCTGGAACAGCAGTCGTATCACTTCTTTCAATATTCGCTTCGTAATTTTCCTTTGTATAGATATCCACACTTTGAAGGGGTTTATATAATGTAGGAATAGGTTTTTTCACACCACGTATTACGACAGGCATACCATTTGTTATTCCGCCTTCTAAGCCACCTAAATGATTACTCAATCTGTAGAAGCCTCTCTCTGGTGTATAAGCAATCTCATCCATCACTTCACTACCGAATCGTCTTGCTATTTCAAATCCATCTCCTATTTCTACACCTCTAAATGCATTAATACTCATCATAGCTTGTGCCAGTCTACCATCTAGCTTTTTATCAAATTGTGTAAAACTACCTAAACCAATTGGCAACCCTTCTGCAACCACTTCTACAACGCCACCTAAAGTATTACCATCTCGTTTTGTTTGATCTATCTTTTGAATAACGGCCTCTTCTTGACTTGAGTCAACCATCTTAACAGGGGATTTATCTGCAACTTTTCGAATATCAGTTAGAGATAATTTTGAAATATCAGCTTGACCTTGAATATCCCCTAATTCACAAACATAGGCAACAATATCTATGTCTAATTCGTTTAATAATTGCTTTGCAACAGATCCAATTGCAACCCGCATCGCAGTTTCTCTTGCTGACGAACGTTCGAGGACATTTCTTAAATCTTCATGATGGTATTTTATTCCTCCTACAAGATCGGCATGCCCTGGACGAGGACGTAGAACTGCACGTCTTTGTCGACTTTTCGGGTCATCATTCGATTCGATACTCATTACACTTTTCCAGTTTTTATTATCACGATTCGCTACGATTAGTGTTAAGGGTGACCCTAATGTCTTTCCATATCGTACTCCAGATGTAATTTCTACTGTATCGCTTTCTATCTTCATTCGATTTCCTCGACCGTAACCCTCTTGACGTTTCGCTAATTCATGATTAATTTTCTCAACATTGATGGGTAAACCTGCAGGTAGACCTTCAATAATTGTTGTTAAACTTGGTCCGTGTGATTCTCCAGCAGTAATAAATCTTAGCATGTACATTACCAACTTTCTTTTATTTTATGAATGACGTTTAATTATATTCTGTATGGCTTCGATATTCATTTGATAACCTGTCATCAAAGTGTAATTCAATGCTGCTTGATGAACGAGCATATCAATACCTGTAATTACCTTACAGCCTCGGCGTTGTGCTTGTTGGATAAATTGAGTCATTAAGGGGTTCATAAACAATATCGCAGACGACTGTGTTGGGATTTAACCAAGTTTCATTTTCTAATACTGTTTGCATTGTATTAGGAGACATTCCGACTGAAGTCGTTTGTACTAATATATCAGCATTTGTTACGGCTATTTTTACTTCACTTGAAACAGCCGAATCGATCAGATTAATAATGATGTTCGGAAAGTCTTCTTTTAAACTAGTAATGATATTTTTTATAGCTAATGGGCGGTAAATATTTCTGGCAATAATATTGATATGTTTAATGCCTTCTAATGCCGCCTGAGCCAAGATGATTCGTGTTGTATTTCCAGAACCAAAGATTGTAACAGTTTGATTCTTCAAAAGAACATCTTGTTGTTGAACGGCATTCCAAAACCCTTTGCCATCTGTATTAAAGCCTATCCATCTTCCATTATTGGGTATCAACATATTAATGGCTTGAACATATTGGGCTGCTTGATCTAATTCATCAACGCACTGTAGTGCTTGGTATTTTCCAGGCATCGTTACATTAATACCTATCGCATTCTAACTTTTTAAGGCTTGAATGCGATCAATTGTCTCATCTTCCGATGTTTCGAAGGCTAGGTAGACTAAATTTAATTTATCCAATTCAAAACTAGTATTATAAATTAAAGTGGTAACTATGACCTCAACACCAATCGCAACATCATCCAAATCAATTAGCTTTTCAGTTAATTTGTCACATAAATCTACTTTTGTTAGAACGATTACTGGTATCGCTCAGCTATACCAAACAATACTTCAGTATCTTTCAATTTGTCGGATATTAAAGGTCATTGTTAAGTGACATACAAATATATACGGCATCGACATTTGTAGCTACCAGTTGTTCATCATTCGATGTTCCTGTTGCTAATCAAATTATCGTAGTTTTAAGTCTAAATACATGATGCATAATTACATGCCTTTCATTATCGCTCAACTTATCAATCTTAACAAAATTGGCAACAGGTGGATAATCAGATATATAATCAATGTTATATCGAAACTTTCCAGATACTTCTGGTGTAAATTCATTGTCATCTGCCATGCCTTTATATATATTTTAGTTTGTGAAGAAATTCGGCCTACAAACAATTCAGGGTATTGATTTGCTTCTGTATTTATTTCTTTGCTAATCCCTAATTTTTTATGTATTCAATGTTTTCCTCCATTAATGTGCTTCAGTGACTACCAATACTTGTGGGAGGATCCGTACAGGATTTAGTCTGTATAGTCTCCGCGGAATAAACGATTGCCATTTTAATCATAATATATTCACTCCTTTCGGTATAAACTGTATTCATTTATATATATCGGAACGATGAAGAAATTACTAGTATTTCACGCATTTTTATAAGGTGAATTTTACGTAAAATATAAAAAGCATGTTATAATCAAAGTATCGATTGAATATGAAAGGACATGATTATGGGATTATTAGTAGATGGACAATGGCAAGATAATTGGTATGACACTGAAAAAACCGGTGGTCGCTTTGTTCGTAAAGATTCACAATTTCGCAATTGGATAACAGCAGATGGAAGTGCTGGACCTACAGGTGATGGTGGTTTTAAAGCAGAAAAAGGACGTTATCATTTATATGTATCACTAGCCTGCCCTTGGGCTCACCGTACACTGATTATGCGTGCGTTAAAAGGTTTGGAGGATTTTATATCACTATCCGTTGTGAATCCGAAAATGTTAGAGAACGGATGGACATTTGAAGACGGATCTGGAGTCATTAAAGATTCAGTTAATAACGCTGACTTTTTATACGAAGTTTACAAAGCTGCAGATGATAATTATAGCGGTCGCGTGACGGTACCTGTATTGTGGGACAAACAAACGGGTAAGATTGTTAATAATGAATCTTCAGAAATATTACGTATGCTTAACTCAGCTTTTGATGACATTGGTGCTAAACCAGGTGACTACTCACCTGAAGCATTAATGGACGAAATCGATGCTATGAATGATAGAGTTTACGATAACGTAAATAATGGTGTGTATAAGTCTGGATTTGCAACTAAACAAGAAGTTTATGAAGAAGAAGTTACGAATGTGTTCAAAGTACTAGATGAACTAGAAGAACATCTAGAAAACCGTAAATATCTAGTCGGTGATCAGTTAACAGAAGCTGATATTCGTTTATTCACTACCCTAGTTCGATTTGATGCGGTTTATTATAGCCACTTCAAATGTAATTTCAAACGTATCGTGGATTATCCAAATCTATGGCGTTTTACACGTGAAATTTACAATCTTGAAGGAGTATCTGATACTGTAAATATGCAACATATTAAAGATCATTACTATATTAGTCATAAGACAATTAATCCAACAGGAATAGTTCCTAAAGGACCAGAACTAGATTTTAGCCTCTAATACACTCAAAGCCAGCCTTTTAAGGGCTGGCTTTGAGTGTATTATTTAATGTTATTTTAGATGAAGTCAAATTCCGTTCCGATATTTTGTTCAACGGCGCGACGGTGTACAACCTCCGCTACGGCAACATCTAGTGCTCCTGTACCGATAGGTATACAAATAATTTTTTCGTTAGAATAATCTTCTAGTGTCACTTTATTAGCAGCTAACTCGCCTAAGGTACAATAAATATCATCTTCAGTCACTTTACCATCTTTTGTTAGAGATTTTAACACTCCACGGTGTAAAGCTTGGTCAACACGGTCAACGATAATTTTGTCCGCTGAAAGAATAACATCTTCACTTACCTCTTCAAAAGATCCCATAGGGAAAACGATTGTTCCCGGTTTAACCATTTCTTTTGTTATAAATGGTTCTTGTGCCGGTGTGAATGTAAATAATGCTTCATTATCTGTTGCTTCTTCAGGATGGTCCGGGTCTGCAATAATAATTTCGCCTTTAACAAAAGGTTCCATATCTGCTTTAAATTGTTCTGCAGTAGAACGTCGATGATTCCAAACAACTAATCGCTCAATATCAAATAAATCAGCAATACAAATGGTGGCTGTTCTAGCTTGTAAACCTGCACCAAACATTCCTACTGTAATAGAATCCTTTATACCAAGATATTTCAATGCTACTGCTGCCTGTGAACCAGTACGCATATTTGAAATATAAGAACCTTCCATTACAGAAGTAAATGTACCAAGTTCAGGATCAATTAACGTAATAAGTGCTGTAATATATGGTAAATTCATTTCTTTTCGTTTACCTGCAAAACCACCAACCCATTTTTGTCCACCAACTTTTAACCAGTCCACATAAGCTGGCATAGCATTCATAAACCCTTCATTTTGTGGCCAATTTCCTGTTTCACCTAAATCTAAGGTAACCTTCGTTGGATTCACAATCTCACCTAAGCCAAATCCTTCGAACGTCTTATCAACTACTTCATTAATTTCAGAAACCGTGATAAAACTCCTCACTTGCTCTTCGTTTAATAATCTTGTCATATGTGCCTCCTATACATTTAATTTCATTTGTGTTAATTGAGTGGTCAAATACAAAAAAATCAGAACACTCCTTATTTTCATTTTACACTAAAAATGAAATTTTCGCTGAGAATTTTTAAAAAGTAACTCATCTGATGATATTTCTACACATCCTGATAGTCATCTGATAACAAATATGAACTAATTGATAACGTTTATAATAAAAGAAGAAGTACAAGCTCCAATTTCAGCTAAGAAACTTGATAGAGTTAAAGAAGACGCAGCTCCAAATATTCTTACAGAAACACCAGAATCTACAGAACCAGTTGCTCGCTGCAAAGACAAAGACGAATAATTAAATTTTAAACTAAAAGACTCTGCTAAGTTTTTAACATAGCAGAGTCTTATTTCTTTTAAATAATATTACGGTTTTAAGATTGATTTACCGTTTCCAGATCGTGTTAATAGATCCTCATGTACTTTTTGAACTTCCCTTAAAGGGACACTTTCTCCAATAATAGGATTAATTACACCATGTTCTAACATGGCGATAATTCCAGCAGACGCTTCTGTGTAATCCTCTTCAGTTAAGTTTGGTAGCGAAGCACCTAGAACATTAATATTTCGGCTTAAAATGAGTCTAGGAGAGATTTCAATGGTGTCCCTAGCTCCTACGACTACAATTCTTCCTTTTGTTTTGATGGCTTGTAAATCTAGTTCTAAGTTTTTATTAGCTAAGAATTCAATAATAACATCTGGGCCCACTCCATTTGTATACTCACTTAACTGATCTAAATTGTTGTCATTCAAATGATTCATCGCGTAGTCAGCCCCATTATCTAAGATGGCTTGTAAACCTTCTTCGGTGCTTGAAGTTCCAATGACGGTTGCTCCAATGGATTTAGCCATCTGAACAGCAAGCGTTCCTACACCACCAGTTGCCCCATGGATAAAGACTGTTTCACCAGCTTTTAGATTCGCTCTTTGGAATAATATATGATAGGCAGTAAACCCAGGTATGCCTAGGGCAGCACCTTGTTCAAAACTGGCATTATCAGGTAAAGGCAACACGATATCTGAATCCACAACTACCTTTTCAGCATAAGTTCCAGATTGGTTCACTTTACGGAATGTTCCAACAAACACTCTATCTCCAACTTGAAAATTAGATACATCATCGCCTATCTCTTCGATGACTCCCGCCCCATCAAAACCAGGTGTAAATGGTAGTTCTGGAATAAATAGATTATAATTCCCAGTTAAGACATAAGATTCGTTAGGATTGACACCAACGGCTTCCATTATTATTTTTACTTGATTACGATCAATTTCTGGTTCAGTTACTTCTTTATATAGTAAATTATGATAGTCTCCGAATTCTTCAACCACTACAGCACTCATCTGTTTATTCTTGTTCATTTATACCCCTCTTTATCTTTAAATCTTAATAAAAAATACTTCTAAAAAGAAGTATTTTAGTAATTTATGCTAATTTACGTAAATCTTTTAACTCATTAATCTTAACGGATGGTGCACCATTCTCACTATATAAAAATTCACGTGGTGTAATACTGTTAGACATTGCAACGATTAATCGATCACGGTATGGCTCTGGTAGTTCATCAAAAAGTAATTGTTTGTCTGTAAGGTTTAATTGCTTTCTAAGGGACTCAATCTCACCTTTTGATTTTAATTTATAAGAGCGAGTGGGAAGTTTTTCAGTGATAGTTCTTTCTTCGACTCTGTAGAAATAATTATCATCTCCATAGTTTATTTCCAATGCACCAGTATTCGTTCTTGTTTTAGTTACGTTTGAATATTTGTCTTTTTGAATTTCCCACCAGGTCTCAATACCTTTGACTGCTTCTTCTTCGGTTTGGTAACTACCATGTTCTTTGCGGATATTTTGTCTGCGATTAACCCAATAATTAGTAAATACTGTCTGATTCATAGAGTACCTCCTAGATTGTCTTGATAGCGTTATCATATGATACATATGGTATAAGGTCAAATAAATAGCCTTAAATATTATCTAATTTCCAGTAAATTGGCGTTTGTCCATCAGCCTCTAAGAGAGCATTAACTTTGGAGAATGGTTTGGATCCAAAGAAAGAATGTCTTGCCGAAAATGGACTCGGGTGTGACGACTCTATAATGAAATGTTTGTTAGTATTGATTAAATCTTTCTTTTGTTGCGCATGTCTTCCCCAAAGCAGAAAAACAACCGCATGATCTAAATCATTTAATGCTTCAATAGCATGATTAGTAACCTTTTCCCAGCCTTTATTTTTATGGGAATTGGGTGTGTGTGCTCTCACTGTCAAAACTGTATTTAACATTAAGACACCCTGTTTTGCCCATTTTTTTAAATAACCATGATTTACTGGAGGATATTTTAAATCATTTTCCAATTCTTTATAGATATTTCTTAATGAAGGCGGAATTTTAACTGTTTCTTTAACTGAAAAACTTAATCCATGTGCTTGATTTGGACCGTGATAAGGGTCCTGGCCGATGATGACGACTTTAACATCTTTGTACGGTGTCCACTCAAAGGCAGTCCAAATCTCTTCTATTGGCGGATAAACGATATGTTCTTCATACTCATCGATTAAAAATCGTTTTAAAGATTGATAAGATTCTGTGTTAGTAGCTTCTTCGATAATAGGTTGCCAATCATTTTGTATTTTTATCATTTTCTCCTCCTTAATATTATTCTATACCTTACATTAATTTACTCAATTTGTTAAACTTAAAGCATTATATAAATATAGAGGTGTACCATTGTCAAAAATAACATTTAGAAATGCAACATTAGAAGATGTAAGTCAAATTTTACAAATCTACCAACCATATATCGAGAATACAACTGTAACAATGGCCATCCAAGTGCCTACCATTGAAAATTATAAAAAAGTTATGCAAAAGATTATTGAGCAATTGGCTTTTGTAGTAGCTGAAATAGATCATGAGATAATTGGGTATGCTTTTGCTAATCACTTTCAAGAAAAGCGTCAAGCTTATAAATACACTTGTATTATCAATTTATACATCAATCCCTCCTACTATGGCACTGGTTTAGGCCAGCAATTATATGAGAACTTAGAACAGAAATTAAAACAAATTGGAATTGTTCAACTTTATTCGAATTTAACTGCAAGTAATATTGCTGGTTACCGTTTCTTACAAAAAAATGATTATACAGTAGTGGGTCAAATGCCTAAATTCGGCTATAAATTTGATGAATGGCATGACATCGTATGGATGGCAAAAACAATTCAGTCTAATACTTAAGAAAGCTCTTCTACAAACTAAATATATGTAAAAAATCTCGGGAATCATAGGTTCCGGGGATTTTTATTTTGTCTATAAGTTCAAAAGGTGTCTCTTCTTTCAAATATTTAATTACAGCCCGTTCTGGATAGTACAAGATGAGTTTTACTGGACGACGAACCAAGTTCACAGAGTACATGATATTATTTATTACATTTTTAAAAATTTTAAACGCAAACGGATTGAAAAAATAGAAAATTGAATCACTCGATTCAACAAGATAATCGTCAGCATAAGTATGTTTAATATAAATATCATTATTAGGTACTTTGAAGCGCTTTTGAAATTGTTTTTTGTTATTCTCTAATTCATCAAACGTCATTGGATGAAGTTCTATTCCTTTAACCGTAATACCAAATCGATAATGAACATAGAACAAAGCTCTCCCTGTTCCACAGCCCATATCAACGAAAACATCATCTTTTGATACAGTTAGATTATCAAATAATAGACTCAATACGTCATAATCCGTCGATTCTAAGCGATGGTAATCATAGATTGCTGCCTGCCAGTCACGTTCATTTGTCGTTTTTATATTTAATAAATTGTCCCATTCTTGGTTATTCATTTAATCACCTGAATTAAAAAACGGGCAAGAAGCCCGTTTAAATTTTTTATTTAAAATGTGTTAATTAGCGAGTTAAACCGAAGTATGCATTGATTCCGTTAACAAGCCCATTAATTAATTTCTTCTGATATGAAGGGTTAATTAATTTTCTAAATTCTGCATCATGATCTTGGAAACCTAACTCTACTAATGTAGCCGGAACGTCTGTCTTACGTGTAACGTGTAAGTTTTGCGCACGAGTTCCCATATCATTCGCTCCAGTAATCGCAACTAAGCTATTTTGGATAGCGTTTGCTAAACGTTTCCCTTCTGGAATAATGTCTGTTCCAATATGGTGATCAACTGTCTCATAGCCTTTTTCATCGATAGATTGATCGTGATATAAAGTTACGATACCATGAGCCGTATTTGGAATCGGCATTGCATTATGATGCACACTAATGTATGCATCAGGCATAATGCTATTTGGTTCTAAATGACGTTCATGTAAAGGAATTGTTTCATCGTATGTTCTTGATTCATAAACAATATATCCTTGATTACGTAAAATTGTTGATAGTTGAGAAGTGATGTTTAAGTTTAATTCTTTCTCTTCTCGATTATTCGCAGCTGAACCTGTTTCAGTTCCACCGTGACCTGCATCTAAGTATACAACATTCTTACCTTGTGGCACTTCTACAGAAGCAGATTTAGGAACATATCCTACGATACTTCCATTTGAATTTAATAATTCAATATATTTCGTTCCGCCTTTAACAAATTCACGTTTAACTGTAAATCTTTGACCAAAATAATCAACAACATCGCTAGTACGACCTGCATAAGATAAAGTGTTTCTTAATGCTTGTGTTGTACCATTTAACTTCACATCGTAGTTTACTGATACAGGAGTTACTCCAGATAGATCAGGAATTGGTTGGTTGCTAGATCCTGAGTTGTTATTATTGTTTCCACCATTATTTGAACCTGTTGGTTTTGAAACAATTAATACGTCTCCTGAATATAAGTAATTGCTCGTTAAGTTGTTCCAATCTTTTAGATTTTGAACAGTGATACCATGTGCTGATGCGATTTTGTATAAGTAATCGCCTGATTTAACCATATAAGTTTTTGCTGGTGTTGATGGTTTGTTGTTATTGTCATTATTACCATTGTTTCCTGAATTATTTCCAGAATTAGATGGTTTAGAAACAACTAAACGGTCGCCTGGGTGAATTAAGTTAGATGAAAGGTTATTCCATTCTCTTAATTGCGCTTCAGTAATGCCGTATTGATTAGCAATTTTACTTACCCACTCACCAGATTTAACCACATGAACTTTAGAAGGTTTATTTGTATTGTTATTTTCTTCTTTTTCTTCTTCTTTATCATCTGGTTTTGGAGCTGGAGTTGTTGAATTTGGTTTAGAAACAACTAACACATCACCTGAATAAATATAATTACTTGTTAATTTATTCCAGTCTTTTAAGTTTTGAACTGAAATTCCATAACGACTAGCGATTGAATATAAGTAATCGCCTGATTTAACCGTATGTGTTTTAGCAGTTGTCGTCTCTGGTTTATTACTTTCGCTGACACTTTCATTACCAGTGTTTGAATTTCCTGAATTATTAGGATTTGAAACAACTAAACGATCGCCTGGGTGGATTAAGTTAGATGATAAGTTATTCGATGATTTTAATTGTTGGTCAGTGATTCCATACTGAGCTGCAATCTTACTTACCCATTCTCCTGCTTTTACAACGTGAACTTTTTTAGTTCCAGAATTTTCATTACTGTTATTGTTATTATCGTCTGGTTTAGGTGCAGGTGTCGATGTGTTTGAACCTGGTTTTGCAACATTTAAAACATCACCAGAGTAAATATAGTTATTAGATAACTTATTCCAGTCTTTTAAGTTCTGAACAGTTACACCGAAACGACTAGCGATTGAGTATAAGTAATCGCCTGATTTAACCGTATATGTTTTTGCTGATTCTGTGTTTCCTGAATTATTAGTGTTCTCAGAGTCATTATTTGAATTCCCTGAGTTACTGTTTCCGTTATTCTTAGCAGACGCAGAAACGACTAAACGATCTCCTGGATGGATTAAGTTTGATGATAATTTATTCCAAGATTTAATTTGAGCTGCTGTCACACCATATTTTTGAGCAATTAAATTAACTGACTCTCCCGCTTTAACGATGTGAACATTTGTCGTTGAAGTGTTTCCAGTTGAATTGTTATTATCATTTTCAATTGGTGTCGGTTTTGGTGCAGGTGTTCCTGCTTTAGAAACATTCAGGACGTCACCAGAATAAATATAATTGCTAGTTAAGCCGTTCCAATCTTTAATGTTTTGTACTGATACACCATGTTTAATAGCGATTGCGTATAATGAATCACCAGATTTTACAGTATAAGTTGATCCTGTAGCCGTTGCTGTATTTGTGTTATTAGACACAACTGGTGGTGTATTTGTTTCAACTTCAGTGTTATTAGAATTTTGTGTCTCATTTGGAGGAGTAGAAATTTCTTCATTTTGTGCACTTTGACCCACTAATAAACTTTGACCTGGAAGTATAATATCGTTATTTAAACCATTAATTTCTTTAAGTTGCCCCAATGAAAGGCCATGACGGCTGGCAATTGAATATAAAGTATCGCCAGATTGAACAACATATGTTGATGAAATTTCTTGTGCTGCTACGATTGATTGTGATCCACCAATGGCAACAAGCGCTGCTAATGAAAGTGAAACAGTAATCCATTCCCCTTTACGTTTGCGCATTAATTTTCTCTCCAAAATGAACACTCCTCAGATTGTAGTAATGTATATTTCAATTGTAACATGTTTTGATTACCAAAACGACTAGATTTATTACAAATATTAATAGATTAATTATCCGCTTTAGCAAAGCGATTCTCAAGTAAATTCATAAGTTGTGAAATTGTGAATGTCATAATGAAATATAACAGTGCCGCAAATAATAACGGTGCAAAAGTTGTATACGTTGCCCCTCTAACAGTATCCGAAGCAAACATTAAGTCTTTGATTCCTAAAACAGACACAATTGACGTTTCTTTAATTAATACAGCAAACTCATTACCAATCGCTGGTAAGATGTTTTTAATCGCTTGTGGTAAAAGTACTTTTCTAAAAGCTACCCACTTAGGTAAACCAAGTGCTCTGGCTGCTTCTGTTTGACCTGTATCGATTGATTGAATACCACTACGCATGATTTCTCCCATATAAGCAGTAGAGTTAATGGTTACAGCTAATACTGCAGAGATGAAATCATCCAAATAAATATTGAACATTGGAAGTCCGAAATAAACTAAATAAACTTGAACAAGTAATGGCGTCCCACGAATAATCTCTACATAAACACGCGCAATCGTGCTAAGTATTTTGTTTGATGAAATACGCATTAAAGCTAAGGTAGCTCCGAAAGGTAATGATAAAACGACTGTAACGAATGCTAATTGTATTGTGTACCATGCTCCATTTAAAAATAGCGGGTAATATTCTTGAATAATATCCATAAGTATCTCTCCTCTTAAATTTTATAATAATGATCAAACTAATAATTAAACTGTCTGTGTGTATACAAATATACAAAAAAAGTCTCTATTTTTAATGCATAACATTAAAAATAGAGACGAAATATCCGTGGTACCACTCTGTTTAATTGACATAATCAATTCACTTACTTATAACGCGTATGCGATATTAGCTACTATAAGTTCACTAATATGTCTATTAAGTGCGGTTCAGTAAAGTGAATCTTTGTAGCCTTTCACCGTTTGCTACATCGCTTTTAGTTCACACAAACTTACTCTCTTAAATCTTCGACGACTATTTAATTTAGAATAATATTAAAAGAATGAGAATTGTTTGTCAACCTAAATTCTTATTAATACTAAGAATATTATTAGATTAATCCGATTTTATTAGGCATTAACGAACGATGCAATTTCTTCTTCGGTCATAGAACTATCACAACGGACTTTTACATCGTTTCCATCAGCAAATAGGATACCTGGAACTGTCGGTACACCGTATTTTTCACGGAAGTCTTTTAATTCATCAGTATAATCAGGATGTTCTGAATTTACAAAATTCACCTTAACTTTTTGCTCTGTACTTACTTTATGAAGTTTAGGTGCAAATTTGCGGCAATATGGACATGTGGGACGTCCGATAAATACCACAGTACCTTCTTCATTAGAAAGTAATTCATCTGCTTCAGTCGGAGAAAGCTCCGTAAAGTCTTGTACGATTTCTAAAAATACATTTTCTTCTGCTGTCATATTAATAACCTCTCTTTCATAAGTAAATAGTACCTTAAATCTGGCCTTTAAACCAATTTTATTGCTCAATCTAATTCAATATCTTGAAGTGTTTCTCTTTTTTTACGCTTTATACGAAGGGTCGTAAATAATAAAATTAAGCCAATAACTAAGATGATTATTGCGATAATTGTCATCGGTTTTCTTTCACCAGTCGAAGGTAATTCGATATTACCTTTATTTGTTTTTTCACCTTTGTTCTCTTTATTTTTATTATTCATCGAATTTGATGCACTTGGTTTAGGAAGATCTTTTATATTTGTATTACTTCGAACGTTTGAAAGCTGGTCTTTTAAAGATTCTAGATGATCATTCGGTACTACCAAGTTATCAGGGACTTCGTCTAAGGTTTCATCTAATGTTAATTCGTCATTACTTTCTGAATCTATTTCTGAAGTTGACTCTCCACTTAAGGCTTCTTCTAACGCATGTGATGAAATATCTTTTTGAACATATTCATCATAATAGCCAGACGAACTCATCGAGTTTGTAACCCACTGTTGTGAGCTATCGTCAAAAAATACTAGTTTCACTTGATATCTTTGGTGGATACTACGTACTAAATTTACGGCTTCTTCATTCGTATGCATATTCGAGTTTAGATAATTGACAAGTTCGCTTTTTATTAACTCAAAAGCCTCTGTGTTAATGCTATAAATATAATTCCATTGATTCTCTTTTAAGTTGATGACTTTTTGATAATTCTGTATAAATTCATCTTTGTTATTATTTTTTATAAATGCTCTTTGTGCATATTGAGCTAATGTTTCTATATCAATTAAACTTAACTCTTTAGCATAACTATATGTTTCATAGGCTAGATTATCTAAAACGATATTTGGTTTATCCGCTAAAGCATTTTCTAAAGCTTGTTGATCTAATTGCTCACTATATAGTCGATAAATATCTTCAAAAGCAACTTTACGATAAGCTTTAGCAACTATCTTTTCTAAATATGTATCAATTTGAACGAGATAATCATTTAAAGACGTTTGGCTATTCAGTAATATCTGGTCAGTTGATAAATATTCAGATGAATACGGATATAATTGACACTCATTGTAGGCGGCTTTTGATTGACTCGTGTTTTCTTTACTAGCGTGTAATTCATTTAGTGTAAAATTCAAATTGGAATAGTTTTGTTCTACGACATTACGATCGGCAATTAATTGGTTTAATGCAACTTGAATTTCTTGGATATAGGCTTGCCATTCCAAGACTGATTCATGACTTGCAACAAGATTTAATTGTTCTTCTTCACTTAAATATATAAACTCAGGGTCCAATTCAGATTGAAGTGCATATACCTCTTCGATAACGATGAGTAGTTGTGAATTTGCCCAATCTAGGGAGTCTACTTCCCCGCTTTCTAACAAAGCAATATAATTATTAAGCTCGTTATATTGTGCTTGAACTAACTGTAATTCCGCTTCAACTTCTTCAATTGTTCCATTTATTGATTCGGCTTCGAGACTTTCATCCGTTGGATTTTGTAATATGTTTAAACAATCTTCTAGTGAAATCGATTCATAATTAATATCCTGAGTAACAATATAAGGATCCGGCGCTTCCTGTGCGAATATTGAACCAAAAGAATTAAGTAATAAATTTAATAACGTCATTGATATGATTATTTTTTTCATAAATAACACCTCCATATATAAATACGTAAAAAAGTATCATTTCCATTATTTTATTTATTGACTTAATTAACAACTTTTCAAATTGCTATTTTAGACAACAAAAAAACAGTTAGTGAAATCGATTTGCTTTCACTAACTGTTTAAACTATCTCTATTAGTCTAAGTATTCAACTACTTCTACTTTATTAGTATAATATCGCATTCTTTGTTCTAATTCAGCATACAACTCACTGGCTTGAGCTAAGCCATATTCATCAGCATCTGCTAAAGGAACTACAGAGTATACCGGAGTCTCTGGCATACCGAAATTAAAGGTCGGCATGAATCGCATTGAATCTAAGACAACTTCACCATTACCAAGTTTATTAAATGTATATTCGGTAATACCTCCGACTTTTGTGTCAATTTCATACTGTCCAGTTAAAAAGTTCCCGTGTGAGAACATTCCTGCTTGGCTCTCATTATAATTAATAAATGGTTGTAAGACATGCGGGTGTCCGCCTAGAATAAAGTTTGCTCCAGCATCACGCGCTGTTTGCATAACTTCTAATTGCCACGTATTAGGTAAGTAATCATACTCATTTCCCATATGGAACATGACAACTGACACATCCACTTCCGTATTCAGTTGCTCAACTTCAAGTGGAATTAAATCCAAATCAATGAGTGATAATAAATATTCTTGATCTTCTGGGAGATAGTTTCCATTCGCATCATTAGCATAAGACAGAAAACCAACGGACATATCTCCTACTTCGATGATGCGAGACGTATTGTAATCTTCCCATGACTCATAACTACCTACATACATCATATCACGCTCTTGTAAGGCGTTAATTGAAGCATATGCCCCGTCTGCACCTAAATCAAGTGAATGGTTCGTTGCATTATTAACAATATCAACCCCAGCGTTTTGAAGTGCATCAATAATCTCTTCAGGTGAATTAAAAGCTGGGTATGTTGAAGGTCCAAAGACACTTCCCGCTGTGATCATCTCTAGATTCGCAGTTGTAATATCCGCATTCTCTAAATACGGTCTAACCCCATCAAACATATGATCAAAACTATAACCATCCCCAGTATCCGCATCATAATAAACCGTATCATGAACTAATACATCTCCAATAGAGCGAATTGTTACAGAATCAACCACTTCATAATCACTACTAGATCCATTCTCTTCAGAAGTGTCAACCACTTCTTCACTGCCAACTTCTTCGGACTCAGCAACCGATTCCCCCTCTTGGCTAGCCGATTGGCAGCCTAAAAGGAGAAATGTTATACCGAGAAATAAACTTATTAATTTTATGTTATTTAATCTTTTTTTCAACATTCACGCATCCTTATTCGAATTCTATCAGTAAATCTCCTGCTGTAATTTGATCTTGTTCTTTCACATAGATGCTTTTTATTACCCCAGCTTTAGGTGCTTGAATCGCATTTTCCATTTTCATTGCTTCAGTAATAATTAATACATCATTTTGTCTTACATGATCGCCTTCTTTAACATTTACCTTAAATACAGAACCAGGCATTTGTGCTCCGACATGATTCAGATTTGAACGATCTGCCTTTGGACGAGCTACTGATGATAAATCAACATTATTATCAATAATTTCTACTTGTTCAGGCATTCCATTTAGATTGAAATAAACAATACGTGTGCCATTTTCTTTAAGCGGTCCAATACTTGTTAATTCTACTAAGAGTGTTTTACCAGGTTCGATATCAACGACAATACGTTCATTTAACTTCATACCGTATAAGAAGGTTGGTGTATCAATTATATCAACTTGACCAAAATCTTCAATAAAGTTTAAATATTCTCTAAATACTTTAGGATACATTCCTAGACTCAACATTGAGTTCATATCCACATCTTTATAAAGCTTTTCATTCAATTCTTCTTCGGCTTCTTTGAAGTCGAAAGGTGCTAAGTGATTCCCTGGTCGATCGGAAATCGCTGTTTCATTTTTTAGAACTACTTTTTGTAATTCTTTATTCATACCACCCGCAGGTTGGCCAATCTCTCCTTTAAAGAAAGAAATAACAGATTGTGGGAAGTCTAACGCCTCGCCTTGCGCAATAACAGATGATTCGTCTAAATCATTTTGAACCATGAATAAAGCCATATCTCCTACAACTTTAGATGATGGTGTCACTTTTACAATATCTCCGAATAAGAAGTTCACACGGTGATACATATCTAAGACAGCGTCATAACGATCGCCTAGCCCTAAGGATTGTGCTTGCATACGTAAATTACTATATTGACCACCTGGCATTTCATAATCATAGACTTTTGTCCAAGCAGTTGTTAAATCACTTTCAAACGGCGTGTAATACTTACGTGTTTCTTTCCAATAATTTTGCATGATATCATTCGCTTCAACGTCCACGTTAATATTACGGTCAAGGCCTAGACGTGTATAGTACAAGGCATTCGCATCTGCCTGTGAATTTTGACCCGATAGAGCTGCATTAGCAGTATCCACAATATCCACCCCAGCATCAATCGCTCTTGAGTAAATAGCTACACCAGTACTTGTCGTATCATGTGTGTGTAAATGAATCGGTAGTGATACCTCTTGTTTCAATGCAGAGATAAGTTGGTAAGCTGCCTCAGGCTTTAAGACACCAGACATATCTTTAATCGCAATTGTATGAACACCAAGTGCTTCCAATTCTTTTGCCATATTTACGTAATAATTTAATGTATATAGGCTTGATCGTTGTGGGTTCAAAATATCCCCTGTATAACAGATTGTTCCTTCGACGATTTTTCCAGTCCCTAACGCTGTTTCAATTGGGAATTTTAACGCTTCTAACCAGTTTAGTGAATCAAAAATCCTAAAGACATCGATGCCCTCTTGAGCACTTGTTTTAATAAACTGTTTCACTAAATTATCTGGATAGTTCTTATAACCTACCGCATTTGAAGCACGCAATAACATTTGGAAAGGAATATCCGGAATTAATTGACGTAAGTCACGCAATCTTTGCCATGGACTTTCTTTCAAGAAGTTATAAGCGACATCAAACGTTGCTCCTCCCCACATCTCTAATGAGAAGTAGTCACGCATTGTTTCATTCATAAATGGCGCAATTTCACGCATATCTGTCGTTCTTAAGCGTGTCGTTAAAACAGATTGATGTGCATCACGAAGTGTTGTATCTGTTAGTAAAGTATTCTTAGTTCCAAGGATAGCTTTAGATACAGCTTCAGGTCCTTGTTGATCTAAAATCTGTTTAAATGACAAAGCTTTCTCGTCGTGTGGCTTTGTCCAAACATCCCCTGGTGTACTGAATGATTCACGGTGAATATTTGTACGGTGACCTTTAATTTTTGGCACTTGTCTCAATTCAAAGTGAGGTTTTTCAGTTTTTTCAATCCCTGGGAAGCCATTGACAGTGACATTCGCAATATACTTCAATAGTTTATTCCCGCGGTTTCTTGGAGGTATAAAATCGAATAATTCCTTATGCGTATCAATGAATGACACATCATATTCACCAGAGACAAATTGTGGGTGTTTAATAATGTTTTCAATGAAACGAATATTTGTTTTGAGACCCACGATACTCATCTCTTCTAAAGAGCGTCTTAAGTTAGCAATGGCGCCATCTTTGTGAATTGAATACGTTGAGATTTTAACAAGTAATGAATCATAGTAAGGGCTAATATTCGCCCCACTATAAGCGTCACCAGCATCTAAACGAACACCAATCCCACCAGGAGAACGGTAACCGATAATCTTACCAGAATCAGGTGCAAAATTATTTAAAGGATCTTCTGTCGTGACACGTGCTTGAATAGCGTAACCATTTAAACGAATGTCTTCTTGGCTTAGGAAACCAATTGCTTGATCAAATAATGATTCACCATCCGCAATTAAAATTTGTGTACGAACAATATCTAAACCAGTAACTAATTCTGTAATTGTGTGCTCAACTTGAACACGTGGATTTACTTCGATGAAATAAAATTCATTTCCTGAAACTAGGAATTCTACAGTACCGGCATTAAGATATTCGATATGATTCATTAATTGTAGTGAAGCATCTGTTAATTTTTCACGCATTTCAGGACTTAAATTAAAAGAAGGCGCCACTTCAACAACTTTTTGATGACGACGTTGAATCGAGCAATCTCTTTCATATAAATGTACGACGTTGCCATGTGTATCTCCTAAAATCTGTACTTCAATATGTTTTGGTTCATTAATGTATCTTTCAGCATACATACGGTCATCACCAAAAGAGTTTTTTGCTTCGGATTTTGCACGGTCATACGCACTCTCAATCTCGTCTTCAGACGAAACAATACGCATTCCTTTACCGCCACCACCGCTAACAGCTTTTAACATAATCGGATAACCATGTGCTTTGGCAAAAGCTTTCACGTCTTCTAATGAATTGTCATCTGTCACTGTACCTGGAATGATTGGCAATCCTGCAACGATGGCTGTTTCACGCGCACGCGTTTTATTTCCAAACATTTCTAAATGACGTAGTTCTGGACCAATAAAGATTATCCCTTCTTCCTGGCAACGTTTCGCAAACTCATAGTTCTCACTTAAGAAACCATAACCTGGATGAATGGCATCAATGTTTTTCTCTTTAGCTAAAGCAATAATACCTTCAATATCTAAATAAGCCCCCGTCGGACTTAATGTTTCGCCTACCAAATACGATTGGTCGGCTTTTTGTCTATGGAGCGATCCGATATCTTCTTTGGAATAAATCGCTACAGTTTCAATGCCTAATTCCTTACACGCACGGATAATTCGAATGGCGATTTCACCGCGGTTGACTATTAATATCTTGTTAATTTTATTCATTGACTCAACTCCAATTTATTTACTATTTAATTCCAAATATTTAATGATTCATTTTGAGCATGATCCTCAGCTTCTCTTAAAAGTTTCTCATATGAATTATTAGGCGGATTGACATATCTCACTCGAGCTAATCCTTCTTCTAATAATACTTCATTCACTAACACATCATCACTATACACATAGGCTAATATACGATTGTAATTATCTGTAGGTGGACCAACATCTAGTTCGATATATACTTGATCCGCTTCCTCAAGTAAAGTTTCATTCATTTCTTTAGCTTCCTGAGCAAATGGTGCGGGATCGTCACTGTCATAATTCATTTCTGGTGTATCGATGATTAAGTATCTAACGGGAATTTCATATCCATTCAAAGCAATTCGCATGGTATCTCCATCATTTACAGAAACAAGTTCCACTGGAATCTTTTTTAATGTCGGTAATACTTCAAAATTATCTCCATTAAATTCACTTGAAATTACTTCGGCGTCCTGATTATCAATGACCGTATTGGATGAATCAAAATTTAATAAATCAGGTGCAAAGAATATAACCAAAATAATAATGATGGTTGATAAGCCAATGCCCATTTTATTATTCCGATTCCCTAACTGCTTTAATAATCGACGTAAGAGTGATTTATTATTCAAGCAAGCCCTCCGTTCTATTAAGTTAAATATACACAAGCTATTATATCATAATTACTAGACTAGTTTACGCTCTTATTAGTAAATTTTAATCTTAAAGTGTTTAAAGTTTGATATAGCAAAAAAACCAACAAAATAATTGTTAGGGCACATAAAAATGAACTATAACAGAACGCTTTCTTCATCCGGCGTTTGGCGCACCTCTACCTTTGTTCCTTGTTCTGAAATTGATGACAACCAATTAATTTGTTGACTATTCAATGAGACTCCAGGTGCGATTGTTTTTCCTCCACCTGAAGGAGGTACACTCACTAACGTGACTAATGGGATAGAAAAGCCAAGATTCATAATAATTTTCAAATCTGCTATTGTTTCAAAGATTAATATTGGATGTTTTTCTGGATTCAATTTATTTAACATTTTTATAGCTTTACTCATACTATAGTAACGACATGTAATCCCATCCGGTACTGCCATATCTAAAAGACCTTGTTGCATTTTATTTTCTGAAAGTTTGTCATTCACGACAATAATAAGATTACTCTCGACTTCGCTACACCAAAGTTCGGCAACTTGCCCATGGAGAAAATGATCGTCAATTAGAGCCATTCTTACACTAGACATCGCATCCCTTTCCTTTCTAAATTTACATTCAGCCGATATGTTACGCCATTTAAGAAATAAGTTCAACACTTTTACTTTAACACACAAAAAAACTGTGATTCAATTTGATTAAATCAACAAAAAGAAATCACTAATTTAGATAATTATTAGTAAAGAATTAATATTTAAGGTATAATGTTATCTGAACTAACAAGTAGAATGGGTAGAGGTGAAAAAATGCACTTGAAAACAACGTCGAATAATCATTCTGAGTTTTATACAATTATGGATGAGTCTTCCATTTTAAAATCTAAAAAGATAAATAGACGGATGCAAATTCAAAAGAGTGATTCTGAGCTATTTTTCTGTTTTAATCAATCAGTGAGGTTAACTTCTGATATAGGACTTGCATTAATTGTGTTAACTACAACACCTGAAGATGAGACAAGTTACCAAGAATTTATTTTAACTAATAGTATTGATTTAGTCCCAGGTGTCTATTTTAACACTCTCGCTATCACAGAAGAATGTAGTATTTTTATGGAACCTCTTGGGAAAGATTCTCCTAAGACAGTTCCTACAGCAAAAAAAATTGCGATTCGAAAATACGAACCAAAACTAACACTTGAAAAACTACATACTTTGTTCTATCAAATTAAGATGGCGCCTTTCGAAAGTCTATCAATTCCAGGTGATTATTACGAACTTATTATTGTTGATCAAGGTGAGTTAATTCATCATGTTGATGATGAGGAATATGTTGCTAAAAAGAATGATTGCTTTATCTATCAACCAGGACAAGTAAGAAAACAAAGTATTACAAAAGATGGAATAACGTCTTATTTATCTATTATATTTGATGCAAAGGGTTTAACTCCTACAGCAACAAATCAAATCATACACTTAGGTTCTCAAAACACAGCTTTAATTGAACGAATCATTGAATTATCGAACATTACAACCAATGATAGATATACAGATGATGAAGTGTTATTAAACTTAAAATTAATTCTACTTAAAATTGTTCAAGGTGAAGCGAATCATACCGAAAAGCCAACCACATCGATGCGTGAAAATTATGAAAATGAATTATTCCAAGCTATGGTCGATTTCCTTGATGCACATGTTGAAGACCAAAATCAAGTGAGTGATTTAGTAGAACATTTCTCATTATCAAGATCAACCATACAATCGTTATTTAATAAATACGCAAATACAACACCAAAAAATTATATAAATACTATTCGATTAAACCGAAGCAAACAAATGATTCAAGAAACGCAAATGACCTTATCGCAAATAGCGGATTATCTTGGCTATGGTTCGATTCAGTACTTCTCTCGAGCATTTAGCAAGGAATTTGGTTTAAGCCCTTCTAGCTATGCTAAATCAATTGTTTGAACAAGTTGAACTTACACTAATCAAAAAAATCCACTCCTTAAGTTATTGACTAACTTTAAAGAGTGGAATTTTTTTGATTAAGCTAATTTTGCTAATAAATCTGGACGGAAACCGTTAAAAGGATCTTCCCCATCGATTTCAACTACAGGAAGGGATTGAAAGCCTAATGATTTAATATAATTAAGTGCTTCCTCATCAGCAAACACATCGAGTGTAGAATATTCGACACCTTTATCATCTAAATATTTTTTCGTAAAGTTACATTGCATACAATTTGGTTTTGAATAAACAGTAATTTTTGACATGGATATGACCTTCTTTCTTTGAACTAATAAACTCATCATACTTTATTTCCAAACAAAAAACAATTACATATTGATCGCTTCGTTAAATACGACACAATATATAGTTATTTTTCACAATAATGATGACACTGAAACTAATTCATTATAAATGGATATACGGCTTCATGGTGTCCGACATAATCCGTAAAATATAATTTAAAATTATATTTATTCTGATAAGTTTGGACTAATTTGTATAATTCGTCTTCTTGGCCTTTTTCTTTTATTTCACTGAACTGGCCAATAACTACAAACTTCATTCTATCCAAAATATTCAATAAATCAAGTTGTGAAAAGTAGCTGCGCATTTTATTAATATCACCAGACTGACCTTCAAGTAGTAATCCTTCAGCATTATCAAGGTTAAAATAAAGTGTCCCGGCTAATTTTAAATAGCATCGGATATTTCCACCTATAATAATTGCACTTTCATCTAATTTGTTTGGTGTTGTACTTCCTCTATCGATCCGTTCATTATTAAATAACACACGTTTAAAACTATCTTTTGCAATGCCTGATTTGTCTTTGACAATATTAGTTGCTAAAAAGTTTACAGCTTTAACGTTTGTTTTTAATAATAATGCATTAATAATCACTGTATTATCACTATAACCTAAATAAAATTTATCAGAGATAGACTCAATTGCTCGCCAATCATCTTCAGTAAATTGGTTTAATACTTCTAACGCTAAGTCTCCTCCTGATAAGTCGAAAATAGCTTTGATATTAGGCTCTATCAAGGCATTGTATAATTCTTTTTTTCGGTAAGTAGCGTCATGTGTTTCATTATTAATCGGATCTATGTATATAGTAGGGCTTATATTAACTTTGAGATTAAATTCATTAACCAAACAATCATATAAAGATGTTATCTTTAATCTTACTTGTTCATCTAAGTCTAGTCCGTTTGAACAGCCAAGCAAGATGACTTCATCATCAGAATTCAGGTGCATATTATCATCACTTTCTATATCAAGTTCTTTTAAGAAGCATTTGCTTCAATCTCTACTAATTTTTCCATAAGTTCGTGCAAATGTCCAATTTCTAAACTAGCAATTTCTTCTTTGCTATATACATTCGCAATTTTTCCTTGATGGAGGACAACAATTCGGTCACCATATTTAATTGCGTCTTGCATATGGTGGGTAATCATTAAAGTAGTTAAATTGTTTTCTGTTACCATTTTGTGTGTCATTTCCATGACTTGTTTAGCAGTACGTGGATCTAACGCTGATGTATGCTCATCTAATAATAATAGTTGTGGCTTTTGAATCGTTGCCATCACTAATGAGATGATTTGTCTTTGTCCACCAGATAAATATTCTATGGGTAAGTCTAAGCGCTTCTCTAAATCTAAATTAAATTGAGAAATATACTCTGCCATTTCAGCTTTATTTTCAGCATTTAATGATAAAGACAAACCGCGTTTTTTACCACGTTTACTTGCTAACATTAGATTCTCCAATACAGACATTCGAGGAGCCGTCCCCATACTTGGATTTTGAAACACTCTTGCTACAATACTGGCACGCTTAATTTGAGGGATTTGTGTAATATCCGTATTATTTAATAAGATACTTCCTTCATCGGGTTCGATATGCCCTGTAAGTGCATTAAATAACGTCGACTTTCCTGCTCCGTTTGTTCCTATAATAGCAATAATTTCACCTTGTTTTACAGAGAGAGTAATATCTTCTAACCCTTTGACAATATCTCCAGTTCTTCGTTGAAAAACTTTGGATACATGGTTTAATTCTAAATAATTTTCCGTCATGATTACACTCTCCTTCCTATAATTTCCCTAGTTTAGCTTTATTTAAGCCCATTTTCTTAGAGATAGCTGGTAATGCTAGGAATATAGCTAATACTAAGGCTGAGATTAATCTAAAGTCGTTTGGATTAAAGCCTAATTGAAGTACAAATACAATAATTAAGCGATAAATCACTGATCCGACAACAATTGAAATAAAACGTCCAGATAATTTCATTTGTTTTCTAAAGATAACTTCTCCGATAACAATTGAAGACATTGCAACAACTACCGTTCCTGTACCCATCTGAACATCTGAGAATCCATTATCTTGGGCAACTAATGCGCCACTTAGTGCAATAAATCCATTGGCAAACATTAATGCTAATCGTTTCATTGTATTAGTTTTAATTCCAAAGGAAGCTGCCATGATTTCATTATCACCCGTTGCAATAATCGCTTGTCCTAAATCGGTCTTAAATAAATAAGTCATAAAAAGGATAACAAGTAAAACAACAATTAAGCCAACAATAGCTCTTTGATATTGGACACTTTCAACAACTTCACTTAAGTAACTATATATCGTATCAAAACCACGTAAGCTTAAATTTGGACTCCCCATTACCCGTAAGTTTATCGAATAAAATCCGGTCAGTGAGATGATACTTGCAAGTAAGGCAGGGATATCAAAATACGTTGTTAATAACCCAGTCACTAAACCAGCTAACATTCCTGTGATAATTGATGCAAATGTGGCGATAATTGGGTTGACACCCATTGTAATTAATGTAACCGCCGAAGCAGCACCCAAAGTGAATGATGCCTCGCTAGTTAAATCGGCAAATCGTAGGATTCTGAAACTAATATAAAGTCCCAATCCCATAATTCCCCATAATATACCTTGATAAACTGCACTAAAATAAATACTCATACTAACAACTACTCCTCACCTAAACGCTCCTTAATATCCATCACTTCAGAAGCGAGCTCTTCTGGCACTTCAATACCTAAACGATCTGCTGTTTCAAAGTTAATCACAGGTTGTAATTCTTCTAAAAATTGAACCGGTGTTTCTCCTGGGTTTGCACCATCAATAATCTCTTTAGCAACATCGGCTGCTAATAATCCAATATCTTTTTGGTTAATTGCGACAGCTGATAATGCCCCTTGTCCTACCATCACGTCAACCGTTGTAAAAACTGGAATTCCTGCTGCATCTGTAGCATCTAATAATGTTTCAAAGGCACTTGCAATAGTATTATCTGATCCAACATAAATCGCATCAACTTCGCTAGCTAAAGTTTGAGCTACTAATTGCATGTCCATAGTTGAAGCTATTCCTTCAATTTGAACTTCTAAGCCCATTTCTTCAGCAACTGCTGCTGCTTGTTCAGTCTCTGCCAATGAATTATCTTCACTTGTTGTATAAATCATTCCAACTTTTTGTACATCCGGTTTTAATTGTAATAATAATTCAAATTGATCTTCATAAGGTACAGCATCACTAGCGCCTGTAATGTTTTCACCTGGGTTCTCTAAATCATCAACAATTCCTGCTGAAACAGGATCAGTGACTCCTGTCATAATTATAGGTATATCTGATGTGACATTTTGAAATGCTTGCGCTACCGGTGTCGTAATGGCGAAAATCATATCAGGTTCTTCAGCAACAACACTTTGAGCAATCGTTGAGAGGATGTTTAAATCTCCTTCAGCGTTTTGGTAATTAATTGTTAAATTTTCTCCTTCAGTGTACCCGTGTTCCGCTAAACCATCATAAACCCCTTGTCGGATATCATCGAGTGAACTATGTGTAACTAATTGAACAACCGCTACATCTAGTGAATCTTCTTGAGCGAAAACCTCTTTTGTTGTCGTACTTGATACAATTACTAATGCCAGTGCAACCATTGTTAAGATAAATTTTTGTAATTTTTTCATTTTTATTCTCCTTTTTTAAATAAAAAACAGCCGACACATACAATCTATGTGTCAGCTTAATAAAGCATAAAAAAGACCACATAGATTGTAAGACTACAAACTCTATGTGGTAAACTGGATTAAGAGCCACATAGATACAGTTTCAGTTAAATTCAAACTGGGCTGTATCCATGGAACGGATTCCAAGTCTACAACCTATCTACGCCAGCTTTGCCAGATTAAATTAATTTTGTTGTTAACTTGGTTCGTCATATTCATTGGCCCCTTTCTTATTTGTTAATACAATGATACAACCTCGTTAAATATATGTCAACCATTTCTATTCTTTTTTTAATCTTTCTTTAATAATCGGCTACGTTCTGATAATTAGTAATTTCAGCCTATTTAATGTACAATAATAGTCTAGTAAAATCATGTTATTAAAGGAGGTTTGGTTGATGTCATTTGATGGCTTTTATTCACACAAAATAACAGAAGAGCTAACTTCCAAACTAAAAAATGGACGCATACACAAAATTTATCAACCGTTTGAACAAGAATTACAATTTGTTATACGAGCAAATCGTACCAATTATCGGATGGACGCTTCAATTCATCCAACCTACTACCGCTTGCACTTAACAGAGGAGAAATCGAATAATCCACAGCAAGCGCCAATGTTTTGCATGCTATTAAGAAAACATCTGGAAAATGCAACAGTATTGGATATTCGTCAATATGAAAATGACCGAATCATCACATTTGAATTAAGTGGCCGGGATGAATTAGGTGATTTACAAAGTTATTTACTTATCTTTGAATTAATGGGTCGCCACAGTAATATTGTATTAGTTAATCCCGTTACGGATAAAATTATTGATTGTATTAAACATATTCCACCAAGTATGAATAGTTTTAGAAGTTTACAACCAGGTGCAAAATATATCCTACCACCAAGAAATGAAAATCAAGAAAATATCTTGACACTGAGTGATACGCAATTAAACGAATTTGCCACCGAAAACCAAGAATTACTTGCAACAGGTAAAGCATCTAAAGTAATTCAAGGAATGTCAGGTCTTGCGAGTAAACAAATTACTGCATGGATAAATGATGACCAACTAACAGCTTATCAAGCCTTAGAAAAATACTTACATGAGTTAAAAACAGGTCAACCCGTCATATTTAGAACTGATAACCAAATGAAATTTTACGCGATGGATCTGCCCTATCTTGAAGGCGAACGAGATTATTATGAATCATTAAGTAAATCACTAGATGTTTTCTACAATCAAAAAGTTCGTTTTGATCGAGTTAAGCAATTATCTGGCGATTTAATTCAAAGAATCAAACAAATCATTGAGAAAAATTATCATAAATTAGAAAACTTAGAAAAAGACAGACAAGTCGCCCAAGATGCGGATACTTATCGTCTAAAAGGTGAATTAATCAATGCCTTTTCGTATCAAATCGAAAAAGGTCAAGCTTCTACGGTTGTACCTAATTATTACGATAACAATGAACCTTATACCATTGAATTAAATCCAAGAAAAACACCATCTGAGAATAGTCAAGCTTATTTCAAACGCTATACCAAATATCGTGACTCGTTACGCTTTATTGAAAAACAAGAAAAATTAGCCCTGCAAGAAATAGAATATTTAGATTCAGTTCTTGTGCAGCTTGAACAAGCAGAAATTGAAGACATTGAAGATATTAAAGCCGAGTTAATTCGAGAGGGTTATGGTGGAAAACGTAATAAATCTGATAAAAAACGAGCTAAATCAAAATCTAAACCGCGTCGCTTCCAATCAAGCGATGGTGTAATGATTTATGTTGGCCGTAATAATCAACAAAATGATGAATTAAGTATGCGTAAAGCAAGTAAAAACCATTGGTGGTTACATACTAAAGATATTCCTGGTGCCCATGTGATTGTTGAATCAGACAAACCAAGTGATCAAACGATGACAGAGGCAGCTGAGATAGCCGCTTACTATTCTAAATCTCAAAATTCTGCCAATGTCCCTGTTGATACTGTTCAAGTGAAGCACTTACGTAAACCCAATGGTGCTAAACCTGGCTATGTGATTTATGAAGGTCAAAATACTCTGTTTGTCACACCCGTTGAGAAAAAAATTAGCGAATTAAAAATAAACGATTAATCAAAAAACAACCCGCTGTCTAGTTTTCGAACTCGTTAGCGGGTTGTTTTTTAGTTTTCATAAAAAAAACTGGTAAAGAAATCTTCACCAGTTTCATTTGCTTAGTCTGAAAATGCTTCAGTTAATTGAGGTACAATTTGTTTTTTACGTGATACAACACCAGGTAAAGTAATTACCTCTTCAACCACTGGTTGTTTGAATGCTTTTTCTACAGGAATAATATTCTCGCCCAGAACAAAGGCAATTGAATCGCTCTCTAAAATATCTGTAATCAATAGGACAAATAAATCAAAGTTACTTGCAGCAATTTCTTCACGCATTGCATTTAATATTTCATCTTTACGTCCTAACATCTCGTCAAACCCAATCGCATTGATTTGGCCAATACGGACGGATTGTTCGTTCATATCAAATGTTTTTGAATCAGATTGAACTAACTCAAGTGCAGATTTAGCACTTAATTTTGTTCCTACTTTTAATAAGTCAAGACCATACTTATCAATGTTTACATCTGCAATTTTTGCTAATTCATTCGCAATTTTCTCATCTTGTGATGTACTTGTTGGTGATTTGAATAATAACGTATCAGAGATAATCGCTGATAACATTAAGCCTGCGATTGCTTTTGGAACATCAATGTTATTTTCTTTGAATAGTTTATAAATAACACTTGCTGTACTTCCAATTGGTTCTGCACGGTAGAATAATGGATTAGATGTTTCAAAATTAGCAATTCTATGGTGATCAATAACGAAATCAACTTCAACCTCATCTAAATCATTCACTGATTGTGTAGCTTCGTTATGGTCAACTAAAGCGACGCGTTCTACTTCATTTGAAACAGATGACACAACACGTGGTCTCTCAACGTTAAAATAATCTAATGCAAATTGAGTTTCTTCATTTGGTGTACCAAGAGCCACAGCTTCTGACTCATGACCGATTTTTTCTAAATAAAAACTAAATGCAATCGCTGATGCTATCGCATCAGTGTCTGGATTTTTATGTCCAAAAACTAAATATTTTGACATGAATATATTCCTCCTTACGGTTAATTCTAATATAGTTTATCATTATATTACTAAAAAATGAATGACCTTTTCTAACTATTCATCATTTTTAGATTCTTGATTAATTAGTTTTAGTTGAGCGAGATGTATATCAAGTATATTCCCTAGTTTTTCAATTTCCTTAACAGCAGAACCGTTTGATAATCGTTCTGATATTGGATAATCATTCGGTTGAATCTCACTTTCAAAGCCAGTATCACCATATACGACTAATGGTGCATCGGCATCTGTAATTGCTAACGCATTGATTAGACGATGTGGTTGAGACTTCAATTCTTTTAATAATAGAATACCACGGCTACCACGAGAAGCTGATCCAACAATACCTGGTTTAAATCGTTTAATATTCCCTCTTTGAGTTAATCCAACAATTTGTGTATTCGTATCATCTTCGATAATTAAGGCAGCAGCAACATAATCTTCTTCTTTAAGGTTTATACCAATAACCCCTTGTGCTCGTAAACTATAACTAGACACTTCGCTAATCGGATATCTTAAGCTATAACTACGATGTGTTAAGAATACGACTTGGTAGTTAGTCTTATCTTTGATAGGTATTGCTGAGATAAGCTCGTCGTCTTTTTTCAATTTCATAGCAACAGCTGATTTTGTTTTGTAACTTCTAAATGTTACAAATTCATCGAGCCTAGTTTGTTTAATCATTCCTAAACGTGTGGCAAGAAGTATCTTATCGTCAGCAATACTTGAATCTGGTTCACCAATACCTTGAACGGCTTTAAAGGCAGCAACGAGTTGCTCACCCTCTTTAAGACGGTATTTTTGTGAGATGTGCATTCCCATATCATTCCAACGGATATCAGGTAATTCATTGACTGGTATGTAAATATAATTTCCTTTGTTAGTAATCATGACGATCGCATCATAAGTACTTAACTTCTCAACATAAATTGCATAATCAAATTCGCGACGCCCCAAATTCAATGTATCAGACGAATTAAATGAACGGTGGCTTGTGCGTTTAACATAACCTTCATTCGTTACGGATACAACGACATCTTCTTGTGGAATTAAAAGTGTTGATTCAATCTTAATTTCTTCAACTTCAGCTTCAATTTCAGTCCGACGTGGTGTTGCAAATTTCTTTTTCACATCGCTTAATTCATGAATTAATACTTTATTTAAAATATCATCATTTGCTAAGATATTTTCATACATACCAATACGTTCATTCAATTCTAAACGCTCATTTTGTAAAGCGGTAATATCAGTATTGGTTAAACGATATAATTGCAATGAAACAATCGCTTCTGCTTGTTCATTTGAGAAATCAAATTCTTTTACTAAATTTGCTTTCGCATCGGATTTGTTTTCACTTTGGCGGATGCTTGCAATCACTTCATCTAAGATTGACATTACTCGAATTAACCCGTCTACAATGTGTAAACGTGTCTTATCTTGAGCTAATTGGAATCTCGTACGTCTAGTAATTACTTCACGTTGATGATCGATATAAGATTCAAGAATTAGTTTTAAATTCGCTAATACAGGACGTCTGTTATGAATGGCAATCATATTAAAGTGATAATTTACTTGTAATTCGGAATTTTTTAGTAAATAGTTCAATACAGCATCGGCATCGACATCGCGTTTTAATTCAACTACAAGGCGGACTCCATCACGGTCCGATTCATCGCGGACTTCTGAAATCCCCTCTAATTTTCTTTGTAAACGAATGTCATCTAAACGTTGGATGAGTTTAGACTTATTTACATCATAAGGGAGTTCGGTCGCAACAATTTGTGACTTACCACCCTTAAGTGTTTCAATATCAATTTTAGAGCGAACAACGACTTTTCCGTTCCCGTTCTCATAGGCGTTACTTAAATCTTTCGCTCCTTGAATAATCCCGCCGGTTGGAAAATCTGGACCCTTGATGAATTTTAATAAATCAGAGAGTTCATATTTCTTATGTTTCAATATATAAATAACAGCGTCAATGACTTCACCTAAATTATGAGGCGGAATCTCGGTCGCATAACCGGCTGAAATCCCTGTCGCGCCATTGACAATTAAGTTAGGGTATCTTGCTGGCAAGACTATCGGTTCTTCAATCGTGTCATCAAAGTTAAGCGCATAATCAATTGTTTCGTAGTTTATATCTTCTAATAGTACTGACGCTATAGGTGATAGACGAGCCTCCGTATAACGCATCGCTGCAGCTGGATCCCCGTCCATACTCCCGTTATTACCGTGCATATCAATTAATGGCTCTCGCAACTTCCAGTCTTGACTTAATCGGACCATCGCTTCATAAACTGATGAGTCCCCATGAGGGTGGTAGTTACCTATAACATTCCCAACGGTCTTAGCCGACTTACGATAAGCATTTTCAGACGTATTACGGTCTTGTTGCATCGCATATAGTATACGACGTTGTACTGGTTTCAATCCGTCTCTTATATCAGGCAAGGCACGGTCTTGTATAATGTATTTAGAATAGCGACCAAATCGGTCACCGATGACGTCTGCGAACGTCAGTTCTTCAATGTGTTCATTTGGATTAACGACCATTTATATCATCCTCACTAAATAAATTTATCTGAGATTCACCATTGTCATGATTTAAATCAATCTCGGGTTCAGAATGATTTTCTAACTTTTCTTTGACATCGATACTTGCTTCCTCGTCTTTTTGACTCGTACTGATATCAGATTCTTTAAGCAGTGTATCCTCTTCATCCAAGGTAAAGCGGACATTGCTTTCAATCCATTTACGTCTTGGTTCTACTTTGCTTCCCATTAAAGTTGTTAATCGTCTCTCAGACATGGCAGCATCATCAATGGTTACACGGATTAATAAACGTGATTCAGGATTCATCGTTGTATCCCATAATTGATCAGCATTCATCTCACCTAAACCTTTATAACGTTGTAAGATATAGCCTTTTCCAACTTGTTTAATTTTTTCTTCTAATTCTTCATCTGTCCAAGCATATTCAATCACTTCTTTCTTACCCTTTCCTTTACTTACTTTGTAAAGTGGTGGCATCGCTAAGTATACTTTCCCGGCTTCTAATAAAGGTTTCATGTAACGATAGAAGAACGTAAGTAGTAATACTTGAATATGAGCCCCATCGGTATCCGCATCGGTCATAATGATGACTTTATCATAGTTAGATTCAATGATATTGAAATCCTTCCCAACCCCAGCACCAATGGTATAAATCATCGTATTAATCTCTTCGTTTTTTAGAATATCAGCCATCGAGGCTTTTTCAGTATTAATGACTTTACCTCGTAATGGTAAGATTGCTTGATAGCGACGGTCACGTCCCAATTTAGCTGACCCACCAGCTGAATCTCCCTCGACTAAATAAAGTTCATTTTTCGAAGCATCTTTTGATTGTGCTTTGGTTAATTTTCCAGAAATTAGTTTTTCTTGTTGAGATTTCTTAGCACCGGTACGTGCTGCATCTCTGGCTTTTCTGGCTAATTCACGTGTTTCACGCGCTTTAATCGCCTTACGTAAAATCATTTGACTGAAGTTACCATTTTCATTTAAGTAAGCAGATAAAAATTCATTCACAGCATTATCAGCTAACTGACGCGCTTTCGGTGTACCCAGTTTATCTTTAGTTTGCCCCTCGAATTGTAAGTATTGTTCAGGTACACGAATAGATATGACGGCTGCTAACCCTTCACGCACATCTGATCCTTCAAGGTTTTTGTCTTTTTCTTTTAGTAAGCCTGATTTACGTGCATATTCATTAAACGCTTTTGTAATTCCCGTCTTCATACCCGTTTCATGCGTTCCCCCACCATAAGTGCGGACATTATTAGCAAAAGAAAGAATTGTTTCAGAATAGCCATCATTGTATTGCATAGCAAAATCAATCTCGAATTCATCCACAGCAGTTGAAAAACTCGCAATCTCACCCATTGTATCTTTTTCTTCATTTAGGTAATTGATGAAATCATGTAAACCATTTTCAAATAAAAATGTTTCGCTTTCTTCATGAATTTTATCCTCGATGGTAATTTCTAAGCCTTTTAATAAGTAAGCAGATTCACGGAATCGCTCGCTAATCGTGCTATAATTGATTTTTGAGCTACCAAAAATACTATCATCCGGCATAAAATGCACCGTCGTCCCTGTCATGGATTTCGAAGGTGCCTTTGTTTTCTTCAGTTTCGTCGCTGGTTTACCACCATCTTCAAAGCGCATTGTATATTTGTAACCATCACGATAAACGGTTACTTCTAACCAACTTGATAAAGCATTAACAACGCTCGCTCCAACACCATGCAACCCTCCGGCAGATTTATAGCCACCTTGACCGAATTTACCTCCGGCATGTAGCACTGTAAAGATGACTTGAATTGTTGGAATACCACTGTCATGTAAACCAATAGGCATCCCTCGACCATTATCTTCGATTAGGACACTGCCATCCTCCATTAACGTTATATTTATCTTATCAGCAAATCCACTTAACGCTTCGTCTACTGAATTATCTACTATCTCATATATTAAATGATGCAAGCCTTTTTGATCTGTCGATCCAATATACATACCCGGACGCTTACGTACTGCGTCTAGTCCTTCGAGTATTTGAATGGCATCATCATTATAATTTGTAAGGTTTGGTTTCTGTGCCAATATTACACCTCTTTTTTCTATTAATAATCAACTACTTTATCATATCAAAAATTTTTCTGTTTTTCTGTATTAAATTTTAAAATGTTTATTTGTCACGATTTAATTGCATTTGACCTTTTGAATTTTATATAAAGAACTTGGATATTGCAAACTCTTTTCATTTCTATTGCCGTTAAATGATTACTCACATTGTTTTACTATCTTAAATTATCTATATTAATTAAAATTTATATGGTAAAATAAAGCCAGTTATTAGGAGGTTGCTATGGAAACAATAATGAATAATATCTGGCCTATCATATGGGTCATCTTAGCATACTGTATTGGATCATTTCCAACAGGCGTACTCTATTCTAGAACACGCCATGATATAGATGTCCGCTCTTTAGGGAGTGGAGGCAGTGGCGCAACCAATGTTGGACGAAATTTTGGTTTTCGTGCAGCAGTAATGGTAACGATTGTTGATGTACTGAAAGGCTTAATTCCGGTACTCATTGCAAAAAATTTATTCCCTGAGTCTCCGTTAATTATAATGGCGACTGCTTTAGCTTGTGTTATTGGGCATTCCTATCCTTTATGGGCAGGCTTTCGCGGTGGAAAAATTGTCGCAACTTCAATCGGCGTATTAGTCGCATTTAATATTTATCTCGGATTAGCTTTAGTTTTAATCTTAGGTCTTCTGATATTCTTAACAAGTACAGTCAGTCTGTCGTCGATGACAAGCTATTCTATCATAGCACTATATATTGCGATTACAAATCCGGATCCTGTTTACAAAGTAGGTTTCGTACTTATTGCACTGTTACTTCTGTATCGTCATCGTACAAATATCCAGAGACTTTTAAAAGGGAACGAAAGTCGTATTAATTGGGGATTGAATAAACCAAAAAAATAAATCAAAAAACCGCCTGAGCGATAAGTGCTACTTTAAAAATAGCACTTATCAGTTAATCGGCGGTTTTTTTATCGGTTAATTTTTTCTAAATGACATAGTGTAATCATGAGTCATCAATTGCGATGCACGTAATTCATGAATTGCATATTTTTCAGCTAAATGGCCTGTTGTATTATCAGGATCTGCAATACCAGACCAGGGTTCAATACATACAAATGGCGCACGTCTAGGATGTGGTGACCAAATCCCAACGAAGTCCATCCGATTTGGTTTCATTCTAATCGCTACATCATTGGTCTTATCTTCTAACACTATCTCAGTTTGTTGACTAATTTGATAAATTAAGGCGTCATTTTTGAATGTTGTATGTTTTAATAGAACTTCATTAACTTCAACATATTTCGCTTTATTTGGTATCGTTAAACCATCTTTACTAAGCGGTATTTGCAAGTATTGGCCTGCAGGTTCGAATCTGAAAGAGACATCATCAAATTCTTCCTTAGAACCTGAAGTAGATTGACTTACATTAAAAGCAGGATGACCACCGATACTGTAATACAAAGTCTTATCTGTAGACGGATTTAGTATCTCATAGCTTACTGTAATACTGGAGTAATGCAAGATGTAATTAATTTGTAAGCTGAATTCAAAAGGAAATTTTTCATGCGTTTCCTCCGTATTCTTTAAATATAAACTTGCTGAATTGCTCGTAATATTTTGAACGCGAAATGGCAGGTCCCTAGCAAAACCATGTTGAGACATATGATATTCTTTATCATCAAATTGATAAGAATCATCTTTTAACTTTCCGACAATCGGAAATAACACCGGTGCATGTCTTGCCCAATACTTTTCATCGGCTTGCCATAAAAATTCATAATCCGTTTTCTTGTCAACGATGGAAACGAGTTCGGCACCCTCTTCTTTAATTTTAACGATTAAATAGTCATTTTCTAAAGTAACCATTTAGGTTCCTCCCAGCTTCTATTATAAGATATAGTGACTTAAATCACTATTTTCAACGATTTTCTCTAATCGTTGTTCAACGTATTGTTCTGTTATTTCAATTTCGCCCATCTGCATTTCAGCCGATTCGAATAATAATTCTTCTAGGACTGTTTCTAGAATTGTATGGAGGCGTCTTGCTCCAATATTATCAGTTGTATCATTTAAACGAACCGCATATTCTGCTAGTTTTTCGATCGCAGCTTCAGTAAAATGAATTTCTACACCTTCTGTTGCTAACATTGCTTCGTATTGCTTAATTAAAGCGTTTTTAGGTTCTGTTAAGATGCTTACAAAGTCACTTCCAGTTAAATCATTCAGATTCACACGAATTGGGAATCGTCCTTGTAACTCAGGGATTAAATCCGATGGTTTTGATTCATGAAAAGCACCTGATCCAATAAATAATATATGATCTGTTTGGATAATACCGTATTTAGTTTGAACTTGACTTCCTTCAACGATTGGTAAGATATCTCGTTGAACACCCTGACGGCTGACTTCACCACTGTTTTGGTTTGTTGATGCAATTTTATCAATTTCATCAATAAAGATAATTCCATTACTTTGTGCAAGTTCTAAAGCTTTTTGATTAATGTCATCTTGATTAATTAATTTATCTGCTTCTTCTTCTGTCAGTAATTTAATTGCTTCTGCAACAGTTATTGTACGTTCAATTTTCTTTTTAGGTTTTAGCGCATTTAAGCTTTCTTGCATATCCATCATTTGTTCCATAGCTGGGTTCATACTATTTAATTGAAGTTTTTTCTCTTCCATTTTTATCGTCACTTCGTGATTATCTAATTTACCTTCACGAATTTGTTGACGAATGGCACGACGCGTTGCTGCCACTTCTTCAGTGACAATTTCCTCTTCTTCTTCCTCGACGTCATTGGCCGCGGGATTCATTTGCTTAAACATTTCCGCGAAGTTTCCAAATGGATTTGCTTGGTTTTGTTGTGAAGTTGATTCAGCTTTGGCAGGTTTTTCCCCAGGTTTCAATGCTTTAGCAATGCGTTCAATCGCTTTCGCTTCTGCTGTTTCTTTAACTTCTTCTTGTTTCTGTTTCTTAAGTAGACGAATACTATTCTCAACTAAATCACGTACCATTGATTCAACGTCTCGACCCACATAACCTACTTCTGTAAATTTCGTTGCTTCAATTTTAATGAATGGCGCTTGAGCAATGTCAGCTAAACGTCTTGCAATCTCAGTTTTACCTACCCCAGTAGGGCCAATCATAAGTAAATTCTTGGGCTTTACTTCTCTTTGTAATTCATCATCGAGTTTTAGTCGGCGAATTCGATTTCGTAATGCAATGGCAACAGAGCGTTTTGCGTCACTTTGACCAACAATATATTGATCTAAAGCTTCCACAATTTTTCTTGGTGTTAAATTATCCATAATATCCTCCTAGTAAATTTTTACTTGTATAAATTAGTCATTAAACGATTCGACAATAATATTATCGTTTGTAAATACATCAATCTCACTTGCAATTTGTAAAGAGTTTTTTGCAATCTCTTCAGCAGATAAGTCTCCATATCTTAACATGGCTCTGGCTGCAGATAAGGCAAAGTTACCACCTGATCCAATCGTTAAGACGCCATCATCTGGTTCAATGACTTCACCCGTCCCACTTACTAATAAGATGTTATTGCGGTCCATAACGATTAATAATGCTTCTAATTTTTGAAGCGAACGGTCTGTACGCCATTGTTTAGCAACCTCTACAGCTGCACGAGCTAATTGTCCTTGATGCGCTTGAAGTTTTGCTTCAAACATTTCTGATAAGGTAATCGCATCAGCGACTCCACCAGCAAAGCCAACGATAACATCATTATTATAGATGCGGCGTAATTTCTTCGCGCCACCTTTCATAATAACACTTTCACCCATAGTTACTTGACCGTCTCCGGCCATTGCTACTTTATTATCTTTTTTGACTGCACATATTGTTGTCATTATTATTCCTCCTTATGTTGTCGTTTTGCTCTTGGAAACACATTTAAATAAGTGCTTCTTAAACGATCTTTTGTTATATGAGTATAAACTTGTGTTGAACTTAAGTCTTCGTGTCCTAATAATTCTTGCACACTTCGCATATCCGCCCCATTATTCAATAAATGCGTCGCAAATGTATGCCGAAGTTTATGAGGATGTATTGAAAGATTTAGCCCTGCTTCTTTAACGATAGAATTAAGTATCTTTCTAACTTGCGTTGGACTTAGTTGTAATCCCGTTTTTGATAGAAACACATAGTTCCTGTCTTCTGGCTTACTTTTGGCAGCAAGTTCAGGTCTTAATTCTTGAATATATTTTGTTAGGCTTTTTAATGCAAGATCACCTACAGGTATAATACGTTCTTTATTCCCTTTACCAATCACTCGAACTAGTGACATATCATAATCAACTTGCTGGAGTGTCAAATTAGTTAACTCACTAACTCGCATTCCCGTTGCATAGAGTAACTCTACCAATGCACTATGTAACAATTGTATGGATGACTCTGATACTTCAATCGCGGTAAATAGTTCTCGCATCTCGTCTTCATAAAAAAAGTCCGGTAATCGTTGTTTCTTAACATTATATTGAATTAATTCCATTGGATTACTATCTATCCAATCCATTCTTAAAGCGTATTTAAAAAATACTCGTAAACTTGATAACTTTCTAGAAATGGTCGTTCGAGCCAACTCTCTCTCGTTTAAAAAAGCTAAAAATAGTCTAAAATCTTGGTAAACTAACTTTGTAATGTCTGTTTCTCCGGAACTTTCTAAAAATTTATGAAATTCATTCAAGTCTTTTGAATAGGCCAGGACAGTTTGTTTAGAGTAACGTCGTTCATTCTCGATATGATTTAGAAATTGACTAATATAATCTTCCATTCTATCCCTCATTTCCACTATAAGCTTTTCATGCATCTACCGCAATTTTTTATTTTTAAATTTTTCCTATAAAAGTGATTCATACTATTTTACAGTGCCTTATAATATTCTATCAATTAATATGCATTTTGTAATCATTCCAAGGTCTGATTAATATGAAAACCGCATCATTTTTATAGTACTTTCTAAGTTTAACACGTTTTCATAAACTAAATATGAAATGTATAAATAAAAATGCGATAACTATTCGATTGAGTAGTTATCGCAAATTTGATTAATTCACTAATTCTTCAGCATAATCACAGTTACTACATTTTACTTGGCTACCTTTTCTTGTTACTTTTTCAGTTAAGAAGTGATCACACTTTGGACATGAGCGTGCAATTGGTTTATCCCATGAAACAAAGTCACATTCAGGATAGCGAGTACATCCATAGAAAATTCTATTTTTCTTAGATTTACGTTCAACTACTTCGCCTTCTTTACAAGTTGGACAAGTAACGCCGATTTTTTTTACAATGGCTTTCGTATTTCGACAGTCTGGGAAAGCACTACATGCATAGAATTTACCATAACGGCCAATTTTAATAACCATTGGGTGGCCGCAGACATCACAATCAAAGCCAGCAGGTTCATCTTTAATTTCGATTTCTTCCATATTAACTTCGGCTTGTTTTATTTCTTTTTCAAAGCCAGTATAGAATTCATCTAATAATTTAACCCAGTTTTGCTTACCATCTTCAACTTCATCTAAGCCTTTTTCCATACCGGCTGTAAAGTCAGTATCAACAATATCTGGGAAGAATTCTACCATCACACTATTAACAATTTCACCTAGTTCTGTCGGTTCAAATCGTTTAGCGACCATTTTCACATAGTATCTTTTTCTTAATGTTTCAAGCGTTGGTGCATAAGTTGACGGACGTCCAATACCTAATTCTTCAAGAACCTTCACTAAACTTGCTTCATTGTATCGCGCAGGTGGTTGTGTAAAGTGTTGCTCTGGATTAATTTCTGCAAGTTTAACTAAATCGTCTACAGATAAGTCTGGTAAGTAATTATCTTTCTTAGACTTAGTTTCATATACTCTTAAAAAACCTTCGAATTTGATTCGAGAGCCATTCGCACGGAAATTCACGTCGTTTTGAGTGATGTCAGCTCGAATGGTATCATACACAGCATCTGTCATTTGGCTCGCTACAAAACGTGACCAAATTAATGAATATAATCTAAATTGATCGCGGGATAGATATTCCTTTATGTCATCAGGTGCTAAAGTTACATCTGAAGGACGGATCGCCTCATGGGCATCTTGTGTGTTTGCAGAATTTGTCACCGCTGTACCTTGTCCAAGATACTCTTGACCAAATTTCTCTTTAATATAATTACTTGAACTTGCTTTAGCGGTTTGAGAAATACGTGTTGAGTCTGTACGCATATAAGTAATTAAACCAATCGTATTCTTCCCAATCGCAATCCCTTCATATAATTGCTGTGCAATCATCATCGTTTTCCCAGCTCGGAAATTAATTCGGTTTGATGCATCTTGTTGAAGTGTACTTGTCGTATATGGTTTTGGTGATTTTCGACGACGTTCTTTTTCTACGATATCAACAATTTTAAAGTCTTTATCTTGATCGAGTTTATCTAAGATCCCTTTGACTTGCTCTTCAGAAGTTAACTCAACCTTTTTACCATTCTCACCATAGAATTGTGCTTCAAAACTCGAGCGACCTTTTTTGAATTTAGTAGGAATTGACCAGTATTCTTCCGGTTTAAACGCACGGATTTCGTGTTCACGATCGATAATTAATTTTAAAGCCGTTGATTGAACACGTCCGGCACTTAATCCACCTTTAATTTTCTTCCATAATAGAGGAGAAATTGAATAACCAACAATACGATCTAAGATACGTCGTGCTTGTTGTGAATCAACTAAATCCTGATTGATGTCTCTCGGATTTTTAAATGCATCTTTTACAGCATCTTTAGTAACTTCGTTAAATACAACGCGGTTTTTGTCTCCTTCTTTTAAGCCTAGAATATAGCTTAAATGCCAAGCAATTGCTTCCCCTTCGCGGTCCGGATCGGCTGCGAGATAGACTTTTTCAGCTTTTTTGGCTAATTTTTTTAATTCTTTAACGGTATCACCGCGGCCACGTATAGTTATATATTGAGGATCAAAATTATTTTCAAAATCAATCCCCATCTTACTTTTTGGTAAATCTCTTAAGTGACCTTTACTCGCTACAACTTTATAGTTTCTTCCTAAATATTTATCTATTGTTTTAGCTTTGGTTGGTGATTCGACGATGACTAAGTATTTATATGCCACCCTCAATCAACTCCTTTAAATTATTTTTATTTTTGGATATGTTTAATTTATAAAATCGTAAACATATTAGTCCATTCTGATATTGATGTCAAATATTAAATTTCAACTTTATATTTTTCTATCCATTATATAGACAATAAATTAAAGTTTAAATGAATTTTTTCTTATATATATACGTGTCATTAAATTAATAGCCTTGCATTTGAAAGATTTCCTTTAATTCATCAATCATCGATGGAATATCCAATACGGGTGTCGCTCCGATTTGGATTAAGTCATTACAACCTCTTGATTGATCATCTGTGATACGTCCAGGTACAGCAAAGACTTCGCGGTTATACTGCAAAGCATAATTAGCAGTAATTAAGCTACCGCTTCTTTGTGCTGCTTCAATGACAATGGTTGCTTTGGATATGCCGGCAACTAACCGATTCCTCAATACAAAATGATGTTTCATTGGCTTTATATTTGGCATATATTCACTTAGAATGAGGTCCTGTTGTTCCATTCTTTTTTGAATGTATTTATTCGCTCTTGGGTAATAATAGTCTAAGCCACAAGGAATGATCGCGATACTTCTGCCATTGGGATGTTCAAGGTTATACTCATGAACTGAAGCATCTACACCTAAGGCTAATCCTGATACGCTCACCCATGTTTCTTTTGACAAGGCATTTATAATCTCACGAGTGACTGTCTTTCCGTAAGTAGTCATTTGTCGTGTTCCAATGACAGATACTTTCGGTTCCCTTATAAGCCCTATGTCTCCTCTGTAAAAGACAAGTATAGGTGGCTGTGCCGTATGATACCATAACATCGGATAATGATATTCACCGATCATAATGGAATACTGTGCTAATTGAGTTAAAGTCGTTAAATCGGCTAAACGAATATGATTAAAATTTGCTTCCACTGTTAGTTTTACTTGTTTTGTTTGTCTAACCTCAATCAATATTTTTTGACACTCTAGGGGTTCAAGTTCTTCTCTTAATAATCGATAATCCATAATAACTTCTAAGTAGGTCGCCAAAACTTTGTGCGATACATTTTTTGCTTTTAGAAAAATAAGTTGTTCTTTAATTTTTAATTTCATATTACACCTCCATATATATATACAAAAAAAAGAGACAAATCCATTAAAAAAAGACGAAATAATTTAAATTATTTCGTCTTTCTTCTATTATATATTGATGTCGTATGACTTACGGGTGAAAATGACTGTCTATGAATCGGAGTATAGCCAAATTGTTGTAAGGCATCTAAGTGATTTTTTGTCCCATAACCCATATTTTTATCAAATTCGAATTCCGGATATAACTGATGATAACTTAACATTAGTTCATCACGATGTACTTTTGCTATGATACTTGCTGCTGCAATAGAAATCGATCGTTCGTCACCTTTAATTATTTTAGTTTGTGGAATATCAGTGTTCAAATTAAGTGCATCAATCAACAAGTGTTGTGGCTTAATTAGCAGCTCACTTACACTTTTTAACATCGCTATCTTAGTAGCTTCCAATATATTGACTTTATCAATAACAGAGTTATCTATTTCAATAATACTGTAAGCAACAGCCTCTTCTTTAATTAATTTTGCGTATTCAACACGTTTAGCGTGTGATAATGATTTTGAATCATTGATTCCAACAAGTTTGTCCATATCTCGAGGTAATATAACACTGGCCGCAACAACCGGTCCAGCAAGTGGACCTCGACCAACTTCATCAATTCCCGCAATATACGTTAGATTTTGCTTGTCATAAAGATCAAGTTCGAATTCTAATCTTGTCTGATGCTCAAGTAATTGTTTTGCTAAGTTTTGTTTTTTAATTTCGAATTGCTTTAATAATTTCTGAACACCTTTGCGTTCGTCGAGTTTTAACTCAGTCAATTGAGCATCAGTCAATTCTTCATTAGATAACAATTCCTTGATGTCTTTAATGGTCATTTTACTCATTTGTTACTTGCTCTACTTTATCTAATGTCACTGAACCTAAGTTATTTTTTCGATAATCAAAAATAATTCGTTGACTTGCAGCTTCGTAGTCATCTCTCAAGTTCATTTTTTCTGTTATTTTAATTAATAAGTCAACCGGTGTATTATTTAATACATCGTCTTGAGTCACATTATATCGGTTTACTAAAAGATCTACGTGATTCTCTTGGTAATATGCAAGTAAAAATAAAGCAAGATCATCCATATATAATAATGTATCTTTGATAGCACCTGTAATACCTAATTTAGTTCCCACATTCGGATCTTCGAATTTAGGCCATAGAATACCAGGTGTATCTAATAATTCAAAGTCTTTATTAATTTTTAACCAACGTTGGGCTTTTGTGACCCCTGGCTTGTTCCCTGTTTGCGCTTGGTTTTTCCCAACAAAACGATTAATCAAAGTAGACTTACCAACATTGGGAATTCCAAGAATCATCAAACGAATAGCCCTTGGTTTAACGCCGCGTTCTTTTTGCTTCTCAAAGTAATCCGCCATAATTGCCTGGATTCTTTGTTGAAGTTTTCGTAAACCCTTATTGTGTTGCGAGTCAATCGCGACAGCAGGTATATCTTGTGATTCATAATAGTCTAACCATAGATTCGTTACTTCACTATCAGCTAAATCACTTTTATTCAATGCAATAATTCTTGGTTTGTTTCCAACAATCTCATTAATCATCGGATTACGACTTGATTCTGGAATTCTAGCGTCAACTAATTCAATAACAACATCAACTAGATGCATTTTTTCTGTAGCTTCACGCCTTGCTTTCGCCATATGTCCGGGAAACCACTGTATAATATTTGATGACATAAAATATCCACCTCTATTCTAAAATGTTTACTGTTCCATCCTCTGTTAAATTATACTCTTCTATCTTACCAAATCGCTCGAAAGGAAAGTAGACAAAATTAGTTACACCTTGAATATCTTCGGCTTGAATGAGTCCAAACTGACGGCTATCACCCGAATAGGGTCGATTGTCCCCCATTACAAAGTAATAATCTTCTGGAACTTCCGTCAAACCTAAAGTATCCCATAAACTGAAATCTTCAGTAAATTTCCCCTCAGTTTCTGATTTGAGGGGTTCTAAATACGGTTCTTCAACCGGTTGATTATTCAAATATAATGTATCATTTGAAAAGTATATCTCATCTCCAGGTTCTCCAATAATCCGTTTCACATATGAATCCCCCGAACCTCTAGGGTCTGGAAATACTACAACATCGTAGCGTTCTATGTCTTTATTTCTCAACATAACCATTTGATCTTGATTATGTAATTGTGGTTCCATTGAACTACCTTCAACTTGAAACGGCTGTAAAACATAATGGCGCAGTGCTAAAAATATTAGCACTGCAACCAATACGGCAAATATGATACTCACTAATTCATTAATTAGATATTTGAGCAAGCTCATGCTGCTTCACCTTTAGAAACTAACTCAACTAACACATCCACGGCAGCATCATATTGAGCGTCATTTTCTTGAATATATTCTCTAGCCTTTGTATTTAAAGTCGTGGCAGTTTCTCCCGTCACTTCGCCAGTGACTTCTAAATCATTATCTTCTTGAAATTGCTCGACAGCTGTTTGTATTGATTCATCAAAGTATGTTCCGACATTCACTTCATAGCCAAACGCATCTAACATATTTGTAAGCGATTCAACTTGATCAGAGCCATCGCCTAAAACAAGTACTTCTTCAGAGTTCAGTATAATTGACGTTTCTATTAGATGACCTTCTACTTGAACCGTAGGTTCAACCCCTACTTCATGAATCCACTCACCGCTTGGTGTTAACCAACGCGCAAAAGTTAGTTTTAACTCTCCGAAATCAGTCGGATTTAAGATAGTTTGTACCGAACCTTTACCAAAACTAGTTGTACCTACAATAGGTGCGTCAGTATTTTCTTTAATTGCAGCAGTTAAAATTTCACTGGCACTCGCACTACCTTCATTAATTAACAAGACATATGGTTCAGTAATTTGGAAGTCTCCGTATTCTGAATCATTCGCAACATACGTGGAAGTTGTTGTCCCACTTTCTTCCATTTGCATAATAATTTCATCGTCTTCTAAGAACATATTGCTGATAGCTAATCCTTGATCTAATAATCCACCAGGATTATATCTTAAATCGAATACAAAGGAGGTTGCACCTTGTTCTCGTAAATCTTCAACAGCTGATACTAATTCATCATAGGTCGTACCATTGAACTGAGTAATTTGAACATTTCCGATGGTAGCATCTTCTTCATCCAACTCACCTGTAACTGTTGTGATTGGAATTTCGGCGCGTTCTAATTCAACATTAAATTCCGAAGAACCACGTTGAATTAACAAATTCACTGTGGTTCCTTCGTGACCACGAATTAAATCAACTACTTCATTCGTATCCATCCCTGTTAACTCAGTACCATCCGCTTCAAGAATTATATCATTTGGTTGAATTCCGGCTTCACTGGCTGGTGTCCCATCAATAGGCGTTACAATGACAATTTTGTCATCGCTCGCCATAATTTGAATTCCGACACCTTGGAAAGAACCTTCAACAGTTTCATTCATATCCGCCGATTCTTGGGCATTTAAATACTCTGAATAAGGATCTTCGATAGAATCTACCATCCCTTTCAGTGCACCTTCCATTAATTGATCTTTACTCACATCTTCAATATAGAATTGTTGAATGGCATAGTAATTATCCATAAAATTTTGAATATCTTCGTCACTCAATTCCTCTACGTTCGCTTCTTCGTCACCAAACAACCATTCAAAACCTTGAACTTCTGTCAATGAAGATGAACCGAAAAATACAAAGGCGAAAATAACGACGATCGAGGCAATAGACCCATATTTAAAGCTTTTTTTCATATTCTCACCTCAGTTTTTTTCTATTTATCTAGTTTCACTGCAGTTTCTAAAGCGATTTTCATCATTTGTGTAAATGTATTTTGACGTTCTTCAGCTGTTGTTTCCTCACCAGTGATTAGATGATCACTTATTGTACACATAGCCAAAGCTTTACGGTTATGTTTTGCTGCAACAGCATAAAGTCCTGCTGCTTCCATTTCAACCGCTAAAACACCGTAATCTGCTAATTTTTTCTTGTCCACCTCTTCATTATAGAAACGATCACTTGATAAGATATTTCCAACATGGATATCATCTTCACTTAATGATTCGGCCGCTAAATGATAAGCAATATCTAAAACATCGAAATTAGCGATGGCGGAATAATGTACTTGTCCGTTAAAGATATTTTGTAGGATGCTTGAATCTGTCGTTGCTCCCTGACCAAATACAATATCACGAACTTTAACTTCGTTTTTCATACCACCAGCAGAACCAATACGGATAATAGTTTCAACCTCATATTCAGTATATAACTCTTCGGCATATAACATCGCAGAAGGGATACCCATACCAGATCCTTGAACTGATATTTTTACTCCATTATATTCTCCTGTATAACCAAACATATTACGAACGGTATTGTATTGTGTTACATTCTCTAAGAATGTCTCCGCAATAAATTTTGCTCTTAATGGATCTCCTGGAAATAGAACTGTTTTTGCAATGTCACCTTTTTTTGCTCCAATATGTACACTCATTTTATTATTCCTCCTTAAAAATTATCAAATTGATATGATTGCCAAGTATCATCAAAAATGACTAATAATTTACTATACTCTGGCGATGATTCCAAGTATGTTGATACTTCGTCAAAGCTTTCACTCTTCTTTGGGAAACTTTGATCGGAATGTATGCGATTTGCAAGACGACTAACTGGATCATTAGCATCATGATTCACATATCTAAGAATATATTCGTAAAACGAAGGTCGCATTAAATTACCTACTTTCAATTTATCCTTAATAAGTCATGAATTTATTATAACATCGTATTTAAATAATGAGAGTGTAAAATATTTTGTGTAAATAGAAAAAAGGAAGTCCCTTCTGTAGAATAGAGTTACCACACTAAATTCACAGAAAAGAGGACTTCCCTATGAACAATCTTACTACAGATATCTTACAGACTCTAGCTACAAAAGGTGATTTGAACGAATTATTCCGTTCGCACTTGGAATTAGCCGTAAATACGCTCCTGA
>NZ_JBGQQZ010000005.1:0-60920 GCF_045528575.1 Ruoffia sp. FAM 24228 | reverse complement strand
TAGACACCTTTACAATATCAGAATGGGGTTCTTTTTTCATCACTTAACAGGTGAAAATGAAAAAGTAAATTTAAGCTGCCGTTAGGCAGTTGGCACATGTTTCAACGAAAAGTATGAATTGTTCAGGTATAAATAAGTATTGAATAATATATTTCTCATCAAATATTTAAATATAGATGTAAACCTTTAATATTCTAATAAAATCTGCTAAAATAGTAAAGGAATCATAAGGAGGCAAATAAACATGACAAAACAACAAATTGGTGTAGTGGGTATGGCCGTAATGGGTCGTAATATCGCATTAAATATTGAAAGCCGTGGCTACTCTGTTTCACTTTATAACCGTACGGATTGGAAAACAACAGAAGTTGTTGACGAAAATCCAGATAAGAATTTAGTGGCAACATATGACATTGAAGAATTCGTTAATTCATTGGAAAAACCACGTAAAATTTTATTAATGGTTCAAGCTGGTAAAGGTACAGACGCAACAATTGAAAATTTATTACCTCATTTAGATAAAGACGATATTTTAATTGATGGTGGGAATACGTTCTTTAAAGATACAATTCGTCGTAATGAATATTTAGCAGATTCAGGCATTAACTTTATTGGTGCAGGAATTTCTGGTGGTGAAGAAGGGGCACGTTTTGGACCGTCAATCATGCCAGGTGGCCAAGAAGAAGCTTATGCTTTAGTCAAAGATATCTTAGAAGCAATCTCAGCTAAAGCTGAAGATGGTCAACCATGTGTAACATACATTGGTGCTGATGGTGCAGGACACTATGTGAAGATGGTTCATAATGGTATTGAATATGGAGATATGCAATTAATTGCAGAATCATATGACATTATGCACCGTGGTTTAGGTATGTCTGCTCAAGAAATTGGTGACATCTTTACTGAATGGAATAATGGTGAGTTAGATAGTTTCTTAATGGAAATTACATCACATATTCTAAAAACTACGGATCCAGAAACTGGTAAAGCAATGGTCGAAGTGATCATGGACCGTGCAGGAAACAAAGGGACAGGTAAATGGACTTCGCAAAGTGCACTAGACCTAGGTGAGCCATTATCATTAATTACTGAATCTGTATTTGCTCGTTTCATCTCAGCTCAAAAAGAGGAACGTGTTAAAGCAAGTAAGATTATTCCTGCGATTGAAGCAGAAATGGAAGTGACTGAAGAAGAAAAGAAAGACTTTATCGAATTGATTCGTAAAGCGTTATACTTCAGTAAAATCATGAGTTATGCTCAAGGATTTGCTCAATTACGTGCAGCAAGTGAAGAAAATGAATGGAACTTACCATACGGTGAAATCGCTAAGATCTGGCGTGAAGGATGTATTATCCGTACTAAATTCTTACAAAACATTACTGATGCGTACGAAAAAAATGCAGACTTACAAAACTTAATGTTGGATGATTACTTCTTAGACATTGTAACGAAAAATAACAGTGCCGTAAGAGGGGTAGTTTCTAAAGCAATCGCAGCAGGAATTCCAGTACCAACATTCTCAGCAGCTATTGCATATTACGATTCATATCGTTCAGAAGTTTTACCTGCGAATATTATTCAAGCACAACGTGACTTCTTCGGTGCACACACATATAACCGTGTGGACAAAGAAGGAACATTCCACTTCTTATGGAACGAAGGTAAAGAAGAAATCGATTGGTAATATGTTTCATTACAAATTAATATCACATGAGATTTCGGCCGTAAACATTAGCTTTACGGTCGTTTTTTCTTCTAAAGTTAGAGATATAACATTTCAATTCAACTCAGGGCATATTAATAACTACTAATAAAAATTGAGAAAATATTCTAATTATATTAGAATTAATCACTTAATTAGTAGCAATATGCGATAATATTGTGTAGAATTGATAAGGAAGATATTAGAATATGTTAAGGAGGATAATGAATGAGTGAAGAAAATAAACAACGTGTACTAATTATTGAAGACGAAAAGAACTTAGCTCGATTCGTTGACTTAGAATTAAAACACGAAGGCTATGAAACTGAGATTAGATATGATGGTCGTAGTGGACTAGATGCTGCATTAAATGAGGATTGGGATGTCATCCTATTAGATTTAATGTTACCAGAATTAAACGGTCTAGAAGTTTGCCGTCGTATTCGTCCGGTTAAAGATACACCAATCATTATTATGACAGCAAGAGATTCGGTTATTGACCGTGTTTCTGGTTTAGACCAAGGGGCAGATGATTATATTGTTAAGCCTTTTGCAATTGAAGAATTATTAGCACGTCTGCGTGCATTATTCCGTCGTTTAGATCATGAAGATGAGCAACGTGCACAACAACAACCAACGGTTAAATATCGTGATTTAACGGTAGAGAAGGCCAACCGTATTGTTAAACGTGGTGAAGAAGTCATTGATTTAACTAAACGTGAATATGAATTACTATTATACTTAATGGAAAACATTAACATGGTAATGTCTCGTGACGTACTTTTAGATAAAGTATGGGGTTATAAATCCGAAGTTGAGACAAATGTTGTTGACGTATATATTCGTTATTTACGTAATAAAATTGACGTTCCTGGGCAAGATAGTTATATTCAAACTGTTCGTGGAACGGGATATGTCATGAGAAACTAAGATGGAAACATTTAAAGAAAAAATAAAACAGCCCCTTTCCCTTAAGTGGAAATGGGGAATTTTATTATTTACATTTTTTGCGCCAGTTATCATCATTAGTTTAACTTGGTATCATCAAGATGTGAATGATAATTTAAGTAAGCAGGTTTATGATACGTATCAGAATAAATACGAAAACATTGATGAATATTTTCAGCAATTTGCTTTTCCATTTTTAGTGTACAACCAATCTGAAACAACAGCACGTCCATTATCGGACGAACAATATCAAGTACAAAGTAATGCAGTAAGCAACTTAGAGTATTTTGAAGATGAATATACGACAATTCGATTGTTTAGTGAATCAAATCAGTTGATTTATGAAACAATGACATTGAACTTACCATCGATTAATCATTCAGATCAGTTGCAAGAAGTGCAACATAACGACGAAACATTTTTAATGGGTTATAACACCGTGGTTTCTGATTCAACAGGTAAAAAAATTGGTTCGTTCCAGTTGATTGTGAAACCAGACTATTATACAAATATTATTCAACATCAAAATCAATTGTTTTGGCGCGTGTTATTATTAATTATCGTTATTATTGGCGTATTATCGTTTATTTTAAGTCATCGTTTCCTAAGACCTCTAACTTATCTTAATAACTCATTGGATTTGGTAGAAGAAGAAAACTTATCTGACATTCGGGTTAGAAAACCAGTCTCAGAGGATGAGTGGAGCGATTTAAGTTTACACGTGAATAAGTTATTAGATAAAATTGACAAATATGTGACTAATCAAAAACAATTCGTCGAAGATGTGTCACATGAATTAAGAACACCTGTTGCGATTGTTGAAGGTCACTTGAAATTATTAAATCGTTGGGGTAAAGATGATCCCGAAGTTCTTGAAGAATCCATCGCCTCTTCATTACAAGAAATAACGAGAATGAAAGACTTAGTACAAGAAATGTTAGATCTTTCTCGAGCGGAGAATGTGGATATCGACTATAAAGATGAGATAACAGAAGTCTATTCGACAACCGAGCAAGTATTCAATAACTTTAAAATTATCCACGAAGATTTTGATTTCTATCTTGATTCCGATGATGATGGTGAAAGCTTATATATTCAAGCATTTCGAAATCATATTGAACAAGTTCTCATTATTTTACTGGATAATGCAGTTAAATATAGCCGTGACCGTAAAGAAATCCACGTATCTATCAGTAAGAGCTTTACTAAAGTTGAGATTGCGATACAAGATTTTGGTGAGGGTATGACTGATGAAGATAAAGAAAAAGTATTTGGTCGATTTTATCGAATTGATAAAGCAAGATCACGTGATAAAGGTGGGAATGGTTTAGGCCTAAGTATTGCGAAACAATTAGTTGAAGGGTATAAAGGGGCGATTCGAGTGGAGAGTGTAATTAATCACGGTTCGATTTTTTATATTGAATTTCCAATCTTGAATGACACTCGACAAATATATAAGAGTAAGCAAATCGCCGAACGTAAAAAACTATAATGTTTATTCCATAATAAAAAAAAAACGGATATGCGTCTGTTGTAACTACCTAAATTAAGGAAGTGCAACAGATTAGCGTATCCGTTTTTTATGTATAAATTTATGTTTTAAAATTGATTAACGTCTTTGTTTACCTTCGTTACGGCGTTTCTTATTGGAAGTATTGACATTGTTCTTCGTCGGCACTAAGCGTTTTGAATCACCTTTGTTCGTATTTTTAGCTTTAGTTGCTTTTTTACGAGGTGTACGTTTAACATGTGCGTATTTCTCAGCTTCAGCTTCCATATCTTTTTCAATTCTTGGTCTTACCACTTTATTCATATAAAGTTGTTGGAAGATTGCGAACACACCACCGGTTAAGAAGTAAATTCCTAATCCAGCTGCAGAAGCATAAGTAATCCAACCAATCATTAGCGGATTCATTAACATCATTGTACGCGATGTTTGTTGCGCTTGAGGGTTATCAGATTGAGGCGTATTTTTCTGCATCATCCAGCCTTGTAGTGCATAAAGTAGAACAACACCAACTACAAGTGGAATACTTTGCTCACCTAAGTTAATACCTAAGAAGTTACTTCTTAAGATTTCTGGAGACGAACGAATCGCAGTATATACAGCAGAAATAATAGGCATTTGGATTAGTAGTGGTAGACATCCTGCTAAACCACCAAACATATTAATGTCGTATTTCTTATACACTTGCATAAGTTCTTGTTGTAACGCTGCTTTTTCATTTTGATCGCTTGTTTCTTCCATTTCAGCATTGATTTCATCAATCTCAGGCTGAGCGATCTTCATTTTTGATTGACTAATCATTGAATTTTTAGTCATATTTACTGATGATGGCATCATAAGTAATCGTGTGATGATTGTAATAATTATGATTGCTACCCCGTAGCTACCGCCGAAAATCCCAGCAATCCAGTCCATTAGAGTGGATGCAGGTCGACCAATATACTCGTAAACCCATCCAGAAGGGTTACCAGCACTATCGTAAGAGACACAGCCGGACATAACTAGTATAACAACAGCTAGTAGTCCAATAATTTTTATCCATTTTTGCTTCTTTTTCATCTAAGTTATCACTCCATTAAAATTCATACTCTTATATAATATAGAAAAGAGATGAAGAATTCAATCAGATTCTCACTATATTTAATTAACAAAAGTTAATATACTACAGAAAAATCATCATAAACTTTATCGAGTTGCAAATCGTGGATCTCGACATCTTTAATTTTCATAAATTGATGTTGAGGTTGTTTGATTCGCTCAACCATCTTATTCAAAGTATCATCATCTGTTTGAGCGATAATTTTGACATCACCGTCAGACAAATTTCTTACTGTTCCTTTAATATTAAGATCTTTTGCAATTTGACTTACATAATTTCTAAAGCCAACACCTTGTACGCGTCCTGATACGATTAATTCAGTTGTTTTCATGTAATCGCTCCCTTTCTTTTGTTTACATTGTAACACAGAATTTCTAATAAAGAATTCGATATATCCACCATTCAATGCTATAATTAGTGTTGCGTAAAGTTTAGCGAATAGAAGAACAAGGAGGATGGTCCATGACGAAAAAGAAGAAGGCTCAAGCTAATAAGTCAGAGCAAATAAGTGATCATTCAAAACATTATATATATTTAATTATAGGCTTGATTGTCGCTTTTATATCGATAATAGCCTTATTTAATTGGGGATTTTTTGGTTCACTTGTCTTAAATACATTTCGACTGTTTGTCGGTGAAGCTTATGATTTATTATTAGTTGGAATTGCTTTTATTGGATTAGCAATGTTTGTGAAGCGTTCCATTGTTAATATCCCCGCATTAAAATTAATGGGTTCATTGTTTATATTAATAGCGATGACGACATTACTTCATTTTAATCAATTTTATCCTTTAGAACCTTTACCTGATTCCATTTTTGCGATTACTTTTGATATTTTCAAAAATGAATTTGTAACTGGTCAAAACCAAGTCAGTCTTGGTGGTGGGATGCTCGGTGCAGTTTTTTATGCGAGTTTTGGTTATTTATTTGGACAATGGGGAACATATTTATTAGTAGGTATTGTGTTCTTTATTGGGCTTTTTATGACTACAGGTGTGACTTTTGAAGCATTTATTAATGCAATTAAACACTTTTTCATTTTAATATATGGAGGATTTAAACGAGTTGGAAACACAATTAGTGAAGTTCGTTCTACATATAAAGAATCTTTCGTAGAAGAAGAGGAAATTACTGAAGACATCGAACCTGTGGTTGAAGAAGCTATTTATGAACAAAATGATTCATTTAATGAATATGAGGATTATTCAAGAGAAGAAGTGTCTTATGTAAGTAAGCAAAGACCTCAGAGAAGAGCTTTATTTGATAAAATAAAGAACAAATTTAATGTCAACGATGCTGAGGAAACGACCGAACAGTGGCAACCCCGTTATCAGCCTTCCATTAAAGTAGATAAAGAACCTAGTTGGGAAGTATATGATGATACGGATGCACTAGCGTCAACAGCAGCTAGTGAACGTGCAAGACTAGAACGAGATAAAGATTTAGTCTTAGATTTAGATTATTTTGACCAAATTTCTAATCATACAAAAGAAGATGAGTCAGAATCAGTTGTTGATATGCCACAGCAACCTAATTATGATTACAATAATCCATCTGATTGGGATGCGCCAACGACTTATGAAGAAGAATCTTATAACAACGTAGAAATTGATGCAGATGATGATACATTGGCTCATGAGATTGCTGATACCTTACCTGAAGAACCGACAAACCAAGAAACGGTTCAACACTCTAATGCCGCTCATTGGCAACAACAATCTGATAATATCCAAAACACAACTGATAATGATTTAGATTCTGTTCTTGAACAAAGCAGTAAAGCCAATCCAACTCAGAAAAAAGAATCGAAAAAAAGTAAGCATAAAGGGTATAAATTACCATCAAAAAACTTATTAACGAAAATTCCGCCGGTGGATCAATCTGAAGAATACAAACGGATTAATGAAAACATCGATAAACTTGAAAGAACATTTAAAAGTTTTGGTGTAGATGCTAAAGTTGTTAAAGCAAATTTAGGACCATCGGTTACGAAATATGAAATTGAACCAGCTATTGGTGTGAAAGTAAGTAAAATTGTTTCATTATCTGATGATATTGCATTATCACTCGCAGCCAGAGATATTCGTATGGAAGCTCCCATTCCAGGCAAATCATTAATTGGGATAGAAGTACCAAATACTCAAGTGAGCCCAGTTTCTTTTTGGGAAATTGTAGATGCGGCCTTAAAATCACCAAATCTTTTAGAAGTGCCTTTAGGACGAGATATATCAGGATCAGTGTGTACAGCCGATTTAACTAAAATGCCTCACTTACTAATTGCTGGTGCAACGGGGAGTGGTAAATCAGTGGGAATGAATGTTATTATTGCTTCTTTATTAATGAAGGCAAAACCTAATGAAGTGAAATTCTTAATGATTGACCCTAAAAAAGTTGAGTTGACTATGTATAATGAATTACCTCATCTTTTATCTCCGGTAGTTACTAACCCGAGAAAAGCGGCTCAAGCATTAAACAATGTAGTCCAAGAGATGGAACATCGTTATGAATTATTTGCAGCATCTGGTGTAAGAAACGTAGATAGCTATAATGACTATATTGAAGAGCAAAACAAAAATGAAGGAACTGGCTATGAAAGACTGCCAAAAATTGTGGTCTTTATTGACGAGTTAGCAGACTTAATGCTAGTAGCTAGTAATGAAGTAGAGAATGCGATTATTCGCTTAGCTCAAATGGCACGTGCTGCTGGTATACATATGATTATCGCAACTCAAAGACCATCCGTAGATGTTATCACAGGGATTATAAAAGCAAATGTGCCATCAAGATTAGCCTTTGCGGTTTCAAGTGGGACTGATTCGAGAACAATCTTAGATTCAAACGGTGCTGAGAAGTTACTTGGTAGAGGAGATATGCTATTCCAACCAATGGGTATGAATAAACCATTACGTGTTCAAGGTGGATATATTTCTGATGCTGAAGTAGAGCGTATTACAGACTTTATCAAAGATCAAAGTGAGCCTGATTATGATGAAGCGATTGTTGTGACAGATGAAAGTCTTGAAAAAGCTAATGCATCTGATGACGAATACTTTGAAGATGCGGTTGCACTTATTAAAGAACAAGAAACAATCAGTATCTCTCAATTACAAAGAAGATTTAGAATTGGTTATAATCGAGCAGCAAGATTAATCGATGATATGGAAGCTTTAGGTTTAGTAAGTGAACCAGATGGAAGTAAACCAAGACAAGTCTTAATAGATTAAAATTAAATACCTAGTAGATTAATGTTTACTACTAGGTATTTTTTTATTTTGAGCAAACTTTTTATGAAAATGTTGTTAAACCAATGATTGAAAGAGCATAGAAAAAATCGAAAAAGCTCAAAAAACCCAACCGCTTACATTGTGTTTTTGTTAAGCTTACGGTATAATTTTAAATGAACAAAAAAGGAGGAAGATTGAATGAAAAAATTACTTAAATTATCTGCCGTAGCATTAATGGCTGCAGGAGTTGCATTACCAACGATGGCGACAGCGCAAGAAGAGTTTTCTGCTATTATGATTACGGATATTGGTGGGGTGGATGACAAATCATTTAACCAATCAGCATGGGAAGGATTAACTGCATGGGGTGAAGAGCACGGTAAAGAACGTGGAGTGAGTGGATATGACTACTTACAATCAAACAGTGACTCAGACTTTGTTACAAACATTAACACGGCTTTATCATCAAACTTTGATATAATTTTCGGTATTGGATTTAAATTAGAGCCAGCGATTAATGATATGGCTCAACAATATCCTGACCGTCACTTCGCCATTGTAGATGCTGTGGTTGACCAACCAAATGTGGCTTCATTAAACTTTAAAGACCATGAAGCAGCATTCTTAGCTGGTGTCGCAGCTGCATTAACAACTGAAACAGATCACCTAGGTTTTGTTGGTGGAGTTGAAGGGGTTGTTATTGACCGCTTTGAAGCGGGATTCGTTGCAGGAGCACAAGCAATTAACCCAGATATCGAAATTTCTGTTGAATACGCAGGTAGCTTCGGTGATGCTTCACGAGGTAAACAAATTGCAGCAGCAATGTACGCGAACGATGCAGATATTATCTTCCATGCATCTGGAGATACAGGGAATGGAGTATTCTCAGAGGCAAAAGACTTAGTAACAAACGACCCTTCACGTAATTTATGGGTAATCGGGGTTGACCGTGACCAAGCAGAAGAAGGTATCGTAACTGTTGATGGAGAAGAACGCCACTTAACATTAACTTCTACATTAAAACAAGTTGGAGACGCAGTGAAACAATTCGCTGAGCAAACTGAAGCCGATGGCTTTACCGCTGGTAACACTGTCTATGGTTTAGCAGACGGTGGAGTTGAATTAACTGAAGGTCAATTAACTGACGAAGTTAAAGAAACAATTGAAGAATACCGTCAACAAATTGTTAATGGGGAAATTGAAGTTCCAGAAACGCCAGAATAAAACACGAACAATAACGGCATAATTAAAGAGATAATACGTCAAACTATTGAGAGCTCGTTTTTTATAACCTATAATACCTTTAGACATTAACTAAGGGAGGAAATACATTGAACAAATTACTTAAATTATCAACAATTACTTTACTCGCCGGAGGATTAGCTTCTCCAATTTTTGCTAACGCACAAGAAGATTTTAGTGCAATCATGATTACTGACCAAGGTGGGGTAGATGATAAATCATTTAACCAATCTGCATGGGAAGGGTTACAACTATGGGGAGAAGAGAACGGCCTAGAGAGAGGTACTTCTGGTTTTGATTATTTAGAATCAGCAACTGACTCAGACTACATTACTAACTTAAACACGGCGGTTCAAAGTGGTTTTGATTTAATTTACGGAGTAGGGTTCAAATTAGAAGCAGCGATTAATGATGTTGCTCAACAATATCCAGATCAACAGTTCGCGATTATTGACTCTGTAGTGGATCAACCAAATGTTGCTTCTATTAATTTCCAAGACAATGAAGCAGCTTTTCTAGCTGGTGTTGCTGCAGCTTCAACAACTGAAACAAATAAAATTGGATTTATTGGTGGAGTTGAAGGGATTGTCCTTGACCGTTTCGAGGCTGGCTTTGTCGCTGGTGCTGAAGCAGTTAATCCTGACATCGAAGTTACAGTTGAATATGTTGGAAGTTTTGCTGATGCACCGCGTGGTCGTCAATTATCAGCAGCAATGTATGCTGCTGATACTGATATTATTTTCCAAGCTGCTGGAGATTCAGGTAATGGAGTCTTCTCAGAAGCAAAAGATTTAGTGTCTGCTGATCCAGAACGTAATATTTGGGTTATCGGAGCTGATATGGATCAAGACGCTGAAGGGATTATTGAAATTGATGGAGAAGAACGCGGATTAACTTTAACTTCTACGTTAAAACAAATCGGTGATTCTATCCAATTATTTACAAATGAAACAAAAGCAGGTAACTTCGAAGCTGGAACACAAGTCTTTGGGTTAGCTGATGGTGGAGTTGGCTTAGCTGAAGGAAATCTTTCAGAAGAAGTTTTAACTACTGTAAATGATTACCGTCAACAAATTATTGATGGTGAAATTGAAGTCCCAGAAACTCCTGAAAACTAATCGTTTTTTAAGTAAAGGGCGCCTCGTGAAGGTGCCCTTTTTTTATGAGGATTTACCATTATAGAACATGGAAAACTAAAAAACACTGTGAAATTACTAATTTGGATAAGTACAAACACTAATTATTTTACAAAAATTGCAATTATAGAATACTTTAATATGATTTTTACTATGCTTTTTTAGTATACTTGACTATAATTATATATGATATAACAGATTGCAAAATTATAAGTATAGAATGTGAGGAGCAATTATGACAGATACAAATGTACCTGTAATTGAGATGCGTGACATTTCCAAAAAATTTGGTGAGTTCTACGCGAACAAAAATATCAACTTACAGTTAAAAAAAGGTGAAATTCATGCCTTATTAGGGGAGAACGGAGCAGGAAAATCAACATTAATGAATATTCTCTCTGGTTTATTAGAACCTACATCAGGTGATATTTACATGGGAGGAGAAGTTGTTCAAATTGATTCTCCAACCAAAGCCAACCAACTCGGAATTGGGATGGTTCACCAACATTTTATGTTGATAGATGCTTTTACGGTTGTTGAAAACATTATATTGGGTGAAGAACCTGTCTCAGGTCTAACAATTGATAAAGGAACAGCTCAGAAAAAAATTGAAGAGATTTCTCAACAATATGGTTTGAGTGTCGATCCTTCAGCTCGTATTTCATCTATTAGTGTAGGAATGCAACAACGTGTTGAGATTCTTAAAGTGCTTTATCGTGGGGCAGACATTTTGATTTTTGATGAACCGACTGCGTCACTAACGCCTCAAGAAGTGACAGATTTAATGGTTACATTACGTAAATTAGCCGAAGAAGGTAAGTCAATTATTATCATCACTCATAAGTTGGATGAAATTAAACAAGTAGCCGATCGCTGTACTGTTATTCGTCGTGGTCAATCGATTGATACTGTTGATGTAGCAACAACAACTTCAAATGAGTTAGCTGATATGATGGTTGGCCGTTCAGTATCATTTACTACTGAAAAGAAACTTGCAAATCCATCAGATACAATAATTGATATCAAATCACTTAATGTTTTGGATGAACGTAGTATAAAAGCGGTTGAGGATCTTTCATTTAAAGTTCGCAAAGGTGAAATCGTTGGTGTCGCGGGAATTGATGGAAATGGTCAATCAGAATTAATACTTGCAATGACAGGATTATTGCCAGTTGAATCAGGTCAAATTCTCTTCGAAGGGAAAGATATTACAGGTCTTTCACCGAGAGATGTGAATGAAAGTGGCATTGCTCATATTCCAGAAGACCGTCATAAGTATGGTTTAATTCTAGATATGCAATTAGAAAGTAATATGATATTGAAAAACTATTACGCGAAACCTTATTCAAGTAATGGCTTATTACATTTTACTAAAATTGAACAACAAGCGAGAAAACTAATTGAATCTTATGATGTAAGAACAACTTCTGAGAAAGCTATTGCTAGATCATTATCTGGTGGTAATCAGCAGAAAGCAATTATTGCAAGAGAAATAGATAGTGATCCTAAATTCTTAATTGCAGCAAACCCGACCCGTGGACTGGATGTGGGTGCAATTGAATTTATTCATAAAGAATTAATTAACGAACGCGATAAAGATAAAGGTGTTCTATTAATGAGTTTCGAACTTGATGAGATATTAAATGTAACGGATAGAGTTCTAGTCATGTTTGATGGAAAGATTGTTGCGGACATTCCAACACATGAAACAAACGAACGTGAGTTAGGATTGATGATGGCGGGAACACCATTTTCAGAAATTGAAGCGGCTCGTCAGGAAGGAAGTGTTGTATAGTGAAGTCAAATATTAGACAAATTATGGTCCCATTATTATCAATTGTTATTGGACTTGTCTTTGGAGCAATTATTATGTTGGTTTTTGGTTATAATCCAATTGAAGGTTATAAAGCATTACTTACAGGAGCTTTAGGAAATCCATTTAATATTGGACAAACAATTCGTGCAGCAACTCCCCTAATCTTTACTGGTTTAGGTTTTGCGGTAGCTTATACGGCTGGATTCTTTAATATTGGTTTAGCAGGTCAAGCTTTAGCAGGTTGGTTAGTATCAGTATGGATTGGTATATCATTACCTGATTCACCAAGTTGGCTTGTCTTACCACTTGCAATACTTGGTGGAACGATTGCTGGTGCTTTATGGGCTGGAATTGCTGGAGTTTTAAAAGCATTCTTTGATACCAGTGAAGTTATCGTAACAATCATGTTAAACTATGTAGCCATTTATATTTCTGATCATATTATTCGTAACGTAATCACTGATCGCGCAGATGCAACGCCTTTCGTTGGGGAGAATGCATCATTACGCTTGCAATGGTTAACTGATTTAACAAACGGGTCAACGATTCATGGTGGTATTTTCTTAGCCTTAATCTTTGCAGTTCTTGTATCAATTTTACTTCAAAGAACAACCGTTGGTTTCGAGTTGAGATCCGTTGGTTTCAATAAGCACGCTGCGAATTACGCAGGTATGAATGCGAAACGTAATATTATTTTAGCAATGTTATTATCTGGAGGATTAGCTGGATTAGGTGGAGTTATGAACGGCTTAGGCGAGTTTAGAAACGTCTTCTTAACGAACGGTGTTGCTCCAGCCATTGGTTTTGATGGACTTGCTGTAGCATTATTAGGTGGTCTGAATCCAATCGGAATCATCTTCGCAAGTCTTTTATTTGGTGGGTTAAAAACAGGTGGAACGATTATGCCACTTATGGCAGGGGTTCCTTCTGAAATTGTTGATATTGCAACGGCGGCAATTATCTTCTTCGTAGGTGCTAACTATGTTATTACTTATTTTATGGATCGTCGTGAGAAATCTAAATTAAGTAATACAGAAGTGATTGTTCAAGGAGGAGATGAGTAATGGTCAATTTATTAGCATTAATTGTATCATCTACATTAGTATACTCAGCCCCGTTAATATTTACGGCGATCGGTGGAGTATTTTCTGAACGAAGTGGTATTGTAAATGTTGGTTTGGAAGGTATTATGGTGATGGGAGCTTTCAGTTCCGTAGTTTTCAACCTATTTTATGCTGAAACATTTGGATCTTGGACTCCTTGGCTTGGTTTATTGGTTGGAGCCCTTGCGGGTGTATTCATTGCTGCAGTCCATGCTTTAGCAACAGTAAATTTAAGAGCAGATCATATTATCTCTGGTACAGTTGTTAACTTAGCGGCTCCAGCTTTAGCTGTGTTCTTAACACGAGTTTTATTTGAACAAAGAGGACAAACAGACATTATTCGCGAATCATTTGGGTATTTTAATTTCCCACTTTTAAGTGATATCCCTGTTATTGGACGTATTTTCTTCCAATCAACTTCTTTACCAGCTTATGTAGGTATTATTGTTGCCTTTATCTGTTGGTTCTTCTTAGCGAGAACTCGCTTTGGATTAAGAATCCGAGCGGTTGGTGAGAATCCTCAAGCAGCAGATACAATGGGAATTAATGTTTACGCAATGAAATACGCTGGTGTACTACTTTCAGGTGTATTCGGTGGAATTGGGGGAGCGGTATTATCTCAATCTATTTCATTAAACTTCTCTGTTTCTACTATTGCAGGACAAGGGTTTATGGCGATGGCGGCAATGATTTTTGGTAAATGGAATCCAGTAGGAGCTATGTTAGCAGCGATATTCTTTGGATTTGCTCAAAGTTTATCAGTAGTTGGTTCTCAAATTCCACTCATTGAATCTATAGATCCAGTTTATTTACAAATCGCACCTTACATTATTACAATTATAGTACTTGTAAGCTTTGTAGGAAAAGCATCTGGTCCAGCTGCTAATGGTAAAACTTATATTAAATCAAAATAATTCTTATATTAAAACGGCCTATATTTGTAGTGCCGTTTTTTGCATTAATACAGCGATTCTTTTAGATATATGTAATAAATTTATAAGATTAAATCATGACAAAATACTTAACAATTAAGATTACTATCTTTAAATTCTATGCTATAATACAGTAGTATAGATTTAGATACAAAGAGGAGTCTGTTTTATGAGCGAATTGGGAACTAAATTACGCGAAGCGCGTGTAGAAAAAGGTTATACCCTAAATACATTACAACAAATGACAAAAATTCAAAAAAAATATTTACAAGCCATTGAATTAGGTAATTATGAAGAAATGCCAGGTAGCTTTTATGTGCGTGCTTTTATTAAACAGTACGCTGATATGGTTGGCTTAAATGGTGATGAGTTATTAATTGAATATGAAGATGAATTGTCTTCAGGTTCTGATAAATCTAATGATTCTGATGATGTGGAAGGCGATAAAATTCCTAGTCGTGCAGAACGTTATGTTACGAATGAAAATAATTCTTTTGATTCGGTCCTTGCTTATTTACCAGTAATCTTATTAGTAGCTATTGTAATTGGAATAATGATTGCTTTAGTTTTTGCGATTAATAGTATCGGTCAAAACGACCAACCTGCAGAATCGGTTTCAAGTGAGACGACGAGTATCGTGAGTGTTGTTGAACCGGAATCAGTTGAACAGGACGAGCCAGCGACAGAATCAGATGCTGAATCTGAAACTACTACTGAAGAGCCAGCGCTTGGAGAGAATGATATAATGGTTGGAGATCAAGTATTAACATTAACTTCACAACCTGGTGAGGCTACGACTTATGAATTGAATGCACCGTTCTCAGAGTATACTTTTGAGTTTGAAGGAAATAACTTTGTGTGGGTTGGTGTATTTGAAGACGGTGTGATTGTACAAGATACAACCATTGTTGAAGATGAAGTGTTAGAACATACCGTGACTCCAGGTACTCAAGAAGTTAGAATTTCCTTCGGATATCCTGAGGGAGCTAATTTATCAGTTAATGGTACGTTAATTGAGCCTCAAGGACAATACTTAACAGAGACGATTATCTTTACAGCAGCGGAAGATAGTGGAGTGGAAACTGAAGATGGTGCTATCGAATTAGATATACCAGAAGAAGACGCAACGACTTCTGAAGAAGATTTCCAAGGACCTGCCGTATTAGCACCAGAAGATGGTACGGAGGGAGCTGAATAAACATGCAAATGAATATTGCTAACAAACTGACAGTAGCAAGAATGTTTTTAATTCCTGTGTTCATCATTTTAATGTATATACCAAATCAATTTGGCAATATTGATGTATTGGGAGCAAATATTCCAGTCTTTCAATTTATCGCTGGTTTAGTATTTACCATTGCCAGTATTACTGATTATTTAGATGGTTACTTAGCTAGAAAACATAATTTAATTACATCATTTGGAGAGTTTTTTGACCCCATGGCGGACAAACTATTAGTTATTGCTGCTTTAATTATGCTGGTTCAAGCAAATACAGTTCCAGGTTGGGTAGTCGTGATTATTGTGAGCCGTGAACTACTTGTTACGGGGCTACGAGTATTACTTGCTACTCAAAGTGGTAAGGTAATGGCTGCCGCATGGCCAGGAAAAATTAAAACTTTTACTCAAATGTTTGCGATAATATTCTACTTATTTGACGATATTGGTTTTGCGTTACTCAATATTCCTATTTCGACCATTTTAATTTACGTTTGTTTAATATTTACGGTATATTCTGGGGCAGAGTATTTTTATAAAGGTCGACATGTCTTTGCTGATACGCAATAAAATTAAAAACTAATTCGTTTTAAATAAACAATAGAATATTATTTTTAGAACAATTTACTTCATGATAATCTTATCTGGGGTAAATTGTTTTATTTTTAAAATAAATTAATGGAATTGACCATTTTTCTTGTATATATATAGGGGGAGTTTTTTTGAAGGCAGAAATTATAGCTGTAGGTACTGAATTATTAATGGGATACATAGTGAATACGAATGCGAGTGATATCGCACAAGAATTACTGGATATTGGAATTGGTACGTATTATCAATCTGTTGTTGGAGATAATAGTGACAGGATAAATGAAGCTTTAGAGATTGCATCATCTAGATCTGATCTGATTTTTCTTTCTGGAGGTTTAGGGCCAACAGAAGACGATATAACAAAGCAAGTTTTAGCTGAATTTTTAGGTGAAGAATTATATCACGACAAGAAACAACTCGAGAGAGTCGAAACTTATTTCAAAAACCAAAATCGAGAGATGACAAAGAATAATTATAGACAGGCTTTAACGATTAATGGCGGAGAAACAATTCTTAACGATGTGGGACTAGCTGCTGGGTTAATCTACACGAAAGAAAAAAATAATAAAACGATATATTATATTGTTTTACCTGGCCCTCCATTTGAGATGAAGCATATGCTGAATGAACATGTCAAACCGTATATTAGAAGTGTGATGGCTAAGCAAGGGGTTATTAGTTCTAAATACATTAATTTATATGGCGTAGGGGAATCTTTCGTTGCAGATAAACTGAGAGATTTAATTGAAACTCAAACAAACCCAACGATAGCTATTTACGCTAAACCAAAACGTGTTTCGATTCGTTTAACATATAATTCTGTAACCTATGAAGAGTCCGAAGATGTTTTAGATGAATTAGCTGAACAAATTCGTCAACGCTTTACGAAGCATTTTATTGGTTATGGGTCTGAGCAACTTTTTGAAAAATTCATTGTCGACGAATTAAGAAAACATAACAAAACATTATCGGCAGCAGAAAGTTTAACGGGTGGTTTAGTCCTAGAAAGGTTAACGAATACACCGGGTGCTGGAGACGTCATTGTTGGTGGATTTGTTACTTATCAAACAGAACAAAAAGTCAAAATGCTTGGGATACCGGAAGAAATTATTAAAGAACATACGGTTGTCAGCGCAGAAGTTGCACAAGAAATGGCTGAGAGAACGTTAAATTTAACTGGTAGTGATTTAGCTATTTCATTAACTGGTGTAGCAGGACCGAAATCTTTAGAAGGTCATCCCCCAGGAAAGGTCTTTGTTGCTCTAGCAGCAAAAAATCATCCAGTCCAAGTAGCAGAATTAAACATCTCAAATAAACCTAGACATGTTGTAAGAGAAGTGGCAGAGTTTGAAGTTTTAAACTTAGTAAAAGAATTTTTAAATAAATAGAACATATGTTCGTTTTTTGCTTGCAAAACGATAAAAGTAAAGTTACAATGTAATAGAAATGAAATGGAGGCACAAGTAATGGTAGATAAAGATAGAAGAAAAGCGCTAGACCTAGCATTAAAGGGAATTGAAAAAAACTTTGGTAAAGGTGCAATTATGCGTCTTGGAGATCGTACGGATACACGTATTTCAACTGTACCAACTGGATCTTTACAATTAGATATTGCCTTAGGTGTCGGTGGATACCCAAGAGGACGTATAATTGAATGTTACGGACCAGAATCATCTGGTAAGACAACAGTTGCACTACATGCTATTGCAGAAGTTCAAAAAAATGGAGGCTTAGCTGCCTTCATTGATGCTGAGCATGCATTAGATCCAGATTACGCAGCAAATTTAGGTGTCGATGTAGAGGAATTATTACTTTCTCAACCAGATACAGGGGAGCAAGCCTTAGAAATTGCGGATGCATTAGTATCATCTGGAGCCATTGATATCGTTGTTATTGACTCTGTTGCAGCATTAGTTCCAAGAGCTGAAATTGAAGGTGAGATGGGTGATACTCATATTGGTCTTCAAGCTCGTTTAATGTCTCAAGCATTGAGAAAATTATCCGGTTCAATTAGTAAAACAAAAACAATTGCCTTTTTCATTAACCAAATTCGTGAAAAAGTGGGTGTTATGTTCGGAAACCCTGAAACAACGCCTGGTGGACGTGCACTTAAATTCTATTCATCAGTTCGTTTAGAAGTCAGACGTGCGGAATCAATTAAAGATAGCGGAAACTTTGTAGGGAATAGAACGCGTATTAAAGTAGTTAAGAATAAAGTAGCCCCTCCATTTAAAGAAGCAATGGTAGATATTATCTATGGTAAAGGGATTTCTAAAATTGGAGAACTCGTTGATATTGCTGCTGATTTAGAAATCATTAAAAAAGCAGGTTCTTGGTATTCTTATGGTGAAGAGCGAATCGGACAAGGACGAGAGAATGCGAAAACATTCTTAGAAGAGAATCCAGATATTCTAGAAGTTGTTGAAGCTCAAGTGCGTGAGCACTACTTCACACCAAAAGAAGTTAAAGAAGAAAAAGCTAACGAAGAAAAAGTAGAAGAAAGCACTGAATTACCTTTAGATAGCGAAGAATAATAATAGATAATTAATTTCAATAATTTAGACCAGTTAGCCTGTTATACTTTATAGCAGGCTGGCTGGTCTTTAATTTAATCATAAGAATAATCCCCTTAGATAGTTCCGAGGAAAAATAATTAAATAATATTTTATAAACTAAAAAATATAGTAAGCGATTTACATCAGGTAGCTTCAAAGTTAAGCATTCATAGACCTGAGCACCTACTCCGAGATTTCTATTAGAAAATAATTTGAAATTATCTATATTTTATAATTGTGATTGATTGACTAATTAACAAAATAGTCATATGATAGTATGTGTGGTTGCACACTATTTATTTTACTTAATTTTAACACTAAAATGAATACTTTAAAATTACATAGATCAGGAGGTGACTCATATGGACTTTATGTCAATCGCCTTCGCGATCGTTGCTTTAATAGTTGGAATTATAATCGGCTTTTTAATCAAAAAAGTGTCAGACAATAAACGTATTGAGGGTGCGAAAGCAAATGCTGAAGTCATTGTTGACGATGCAATTAAACAAGCTCAAAATCTTAAACGAGAAGCGCTATTCGAAGCGAAGGAAGAAAATCTAAAGTACCGTAATGAGATTGAGGCGGAATTAAAAGAGCGTCGCAATGAAGTCAGTAGATCCGAGAATCGTTTAATTCAAAAAGAAGAAAATTTAGATCAAAAAGGTAATAATTTAGACAAAAGAGAATTAAATATTGAATCTAAAGAAGATGATTTGAACAAACGACTACAAAGTGTTACTGATAAAGAAGCAAGAGTGAATGAAATAATTCAACAACAAAAAGATGAATTAGAACGTGTCGCAGCATTGTCTCGAGACGATGCAAGAGAGTTAATTATTGACGAAACAAAAGATGGTTTAGCTCAAGACATAGCAATAATGGTTCGTGATGCAGAGCAACAAGCTAAAGACGAAGCAGACCGTAATGCGAAAAATATTATACTACAAGCAATTCAAAGAACATCCACCGATATTGTCACTGACAATTCAGTGAGTGTTGTTCAATTACCTAACGACGATATGAAAGGTCGTATTATAGGTAGAGAAGGTAGAAATATTCGAACATTCGAAAGCTTAACTGGTATCGATTTAATTATTGATGATACACCAGATACTGTCGTATTAAGTGGATTTGATCCAATTCGACGCCAAATTGCAAAAATTGCTTTAGAAAAATTAATCCAAGATGGACGAATTCATCCTGCTCGAATTGAAGAAATGGTTGAAAGAGCTAGAAAAGAAGTCGATGAAAAAATTCGAGAAGTCGGTGAAGAAGCTACATTTGAATTAGGCATTCATTCACTGCATCCAGACTTGATTAAAATCATTGGTCGATTAGCTTATCGAACTAGTTATGGTCAAAACGTCCTAAAACATTCCATCGAAGTAGCTAAATTAACGAGCTATATGGCGGGTGAGTTAGGTGAAGACGTTGTCGTAGCTAAACGAGCTGGTTTATTACATGATTTAGGTAAAGCATTAGATAATGAAATCGAAGGTACACACGTTGAGATTGGGACAGAGATTGCAAAACGTTATAAAGAATCAGACGTTATTATTAACGCAATTGCTTCCCATCATGGAGATACTCAACCAACTTCAATGATATCAGTGTTAGTTGCTTTAGCAGATGCATTTTCTGCAGCAAGACCTGGTGCTAGAAGTGAATCACTTGAGAATTATATACGTCGACTTGAACAATTGGAAGAAATTTCAACAAGTTTTGATGGAGTCTCTCAAGCTTATGCAATTCAAGCTGGACGAGAAGTCAGAGTAGCAGTTAGACCAGACAAAATCAATGACGCACAAGCGGCTAAAGTGGCTCATGACATTCGAAAACGTGTTGAGTCTGAAATGAATTATCCAGGAAACATTAAAGTAACGGTAATTCGCGAAACAAGATCTGTCGAATATGCCAAATAATTGAGTTAAAACTACGAGCGTTAATGCTCGTGGTTTATTTTTTTGGGTATTAAAGTAATTTTAAAAAGCTAAATAAGATAAATATAATGCAACAATCAGATGAAGTCGGATCATTCTGTCGACTTTATTTTACATGAAAATATTGATATGATACTAGGTAAGATTAACTGGAAAGAGGACTTGCATGAAAATATTATTTATAGGCGACATTGTTGGAGTAAGTGGGCAAGAGGCAATAAAAAAATATTTAACTCAACTGAAACAAGAACACAAACCACAAGTTACGATAGCAAATGGTGAAAACATTGCAGACGGGCATGGAATTACAGAAACACTCTATAAATGGCTAATGTCATCAGGAGTAGATGCGATTACACTAGGAAATCACGCTTTTGATAACCGAAATATTTACGAATTTATTTCAGACGCAAAGTGTTTAGTGCGCCCAGTCAATATGCCAGAAGGAACTCCAGGTAAAGGTGTTCACTATGTTAGAGTGAATGATATGGAATTGGCTATTATTAATGTCATAGGGAATGTATTTATGAAGCCTTCACTTGATGCATTTAATTACTTGAAGCCGTTAATTGAATCGGTTAAGAAAAGAACAAACCATATTTTTATTGATTTTCATGGTGAAACAACGAGTGAAAAACAAGCGATGGGCTTTTTATTTGATGGGCAAATCTCTGCACTTGTAGGAACGCATACACATGTTCAAACAAATGATGGCAGAGTCCTGCCACAGGGAACCGCTTATATATCAGATGTCGGCATGACAGGTGCTTTAAATAGTGTGATTGGTTTCCGTAAAGAGGATTCCATTCGGCGTTTTACAAGCCAATTGCCAACGCGCTTAGAACAAGAAATTTCGAATGAAGCTGTTATTAGTGCAGTTGTCATCGATATCAATTCGTCAACAGGATTAGCAAAATCAATTAAAACAATATATCAGCAAATTAGATAGGAAGATATAAATGGCAAAAAAGACGAAACAAACGCCAATGATGGAACAATATTTAAAGATTAAAGAAAGTTATCCGGATGCGTTTTTATTTTATCGGTTAGGTGATTTTTATGAGTTATTTCATGAGGACGCAATCCAAGCATCGAAAATATTAGAAATCACTTTAACATCCAGAAATAAAAATGCTGATAATCCGATACCTATGTGTGGGGTTCCGTATCATTCTTCAACAGAGTATATAAAACGCTTAATTGAAGCCGGTTATAAAGTTGCGATTTGTGAACAAATGGAAGACCCTAAGCAAGCAAAAGGTATGGTCAAAAGAGAAGTCGTCAGAGTGGTGACACCCGGGACAATTCTTGAAGATGATGCGATACCAACAAAAGAGAACAATTATCTTGCATGTATCCATATCGGTGATAATGGCTATTATTTAAGCTACATTGATATCTCAACGGGGGAATTATATTTGACCAAAACGACTATTTGGAATCAATTAGTCAATGAAGTCAAAGGGATTAATCCTTCAGAGGTGATCATTGATTCCAAGATTGATAGCGAATTATTAGAGAAATTAAAACAACATTTAGGTAGTTTCTTTACTTTATTCGAAAGTAACCATGAAATAACACATTCATGGAAGATAGCTGAACCAACAAAGGATGAATTAATAAACTTAAATATGCTTTATGGCTATTTGGAAAGTATTTATATTACTAATTTAGAACATATAAAGGAAGTTGAACGTTACGAACTCAGTTCTTATATGCAAATGAACTATTATGCGAAGTCACAATTAGAATTGACTCGCTCATTGCGTTCACAAAAGAAAAAAGGTTCCTTACTCGACTTAATTGATAAAACTAAAACAGCCATGGGCGGCCGAAAATTACATCAATGGTTAGACAAACCCTTGCTAGATATGAATGATTTAACTGATCGACATCAAAAGGTTGAAAACTTAATGGGTTTTTATTTTGAGCGTGTAGACTTAATGGACAGTTTGAGCCAAATCTATGATTTAGAACGACTTATAACAAAGATTAGTTTAGGGAATGCAACTGCACGTGATTTAAATCAATTACGTAATTCATTGCAAGGCATTCCTAGAATCAATAAAATATTAGAAGTCATTAACAATCATTTAGCTCATGATGTCAATACTACGCCATTTAAATTATTAGATGAATATAAATCATTATTAGAATACGTCGATTCAGTATTAGTGGATGATCCTCCCATTTCAATCACTGAAGGAAATATTATAAAAGATAAGGTCAATGAACAATTAGATACATATAGAGATGCCTTGGAAAACGGACAAAAATGGCTCTCAGAGCTACAAAAAAGAGAGCGCGAACAGACAGGTCTTAAAACGTTAAAAGTGGGTTACAATAAAGTATTTGGCTATTATATTGAAATTAGCCGACTCCAAGCAGCAAACTTTAATGATGACCGCTATATTCGTAAACAAACGTTGACGAATGCTGAGCGATATATTACTGAAGAATTGAAAGAAATTGAAGCGACTATTCTCGGTGCCCAAGAGAAATCAACGTCTTTAGAGTATGATTTATTTATTGCACTGAGAGAACACGTAGCAAAATATGTGAGCGACTTACAAGAGCTAGCTCATGAAGTAGCTACATTAGACGTACTAGTCAACTTCGCTAATATTAGTGAGTCTGAAGACTATGTTCGTGCGGAATTAACCCATGAAGCTAAAAGAATTGAATTAGAAGATTCACGACACCCAGTTGTCGAAAGTTTAATTGGAAAAGCCAATTTTGTGCCTAATTCTTTATCCGCTGATGATGATCGATCTTTATTTTTACTAACTGGGCCAAACATGTCAGGCAAAAGTACATTTATGCGTCAAATTGCATTTTGTGTTATTTTAAATCAAATCGGCTGTTTTGTTCCGGCTAAACGTGCAAAACTACCAATCGTAGATAAAATCTTTACACGTATTGGAAGTTCAGATGACACGACAAGTGGTCAAAGTACATTCATGGTTGAGATGATGGAGACGAATGTGGCCTTGGAAGAAGCGACAGAGAATAGTTTACTTTTATTTGATGAGATAGGACGAGGAACAGCGACCTTCGATGGGATGGCCTTGGCTGAAGCAATTATTAAATACATTGCTAAAAACGTCAAAGCGTTGACTATCTTCTCAACTCACTATCATGAACTGACTGAATTGGATAAAACCATTGATGAAGTGAAAAATATTCATGTCGGTGCCCAAGAATACGATGGAAACTTGATATTCTTACATAAAGTTCTTGATGGACCGGCAGATAAAAGTTATGGGATTCATGTGGCTAAGTTAGCAGGTTTACCTGAAAGAGTCTTAGAGGAGAGTCAAGAAATTCTATTCGAACTCGAAACCAATGCGAAAAACTTACGTGAATCTGGAGCAGTTCAATTAGATTTATTTGCTGAACGAGAAGCTGAAGTCATTCAAGAAGTGGTACCAGATAATATTCAATCAATTGTGGATGATTTACGTTCACTTAATATTAATCAAATGACTCCCATCGAAGCAATGCAAAAACTTTACGAATGGAATCAAGAACTATAGTATATTGTTGGAGGTGATATAGTGGGAATTATTAAGCAAATGCCTGACTTTTTGGCGAATCAAATTGCTGCAGGGGAAGTCGTTGAACGACCAGCCTCGGTAGTAAAAGAATTAGTGGAGAATGCCATAGATGCTGAAAGTACACAAATTATTGTTGAATTAATCGAAGCAGGTATTCAAAAAATTAAAGTGACCGATAACGGTAAAGGGATTATTGCCGAAGACTTGCCAATGGCGTTTATGGCACATGCAACAAGTAAGATATATGAATCAACAGATTTATTCAATATCAATTCCTTAGGTTTCCGTGGAGAAGCTCTAGCAAGTATTGGTTCTGTAAGTAAGGTTCGTGTCGAGTCAATGACAGAAGATGACGATAGTAGACATTTTATTGAGATAGAAGGGTCTAAAATCATTGAAGAAGGATTGACTCAAGCAAAAATTGGTACAACGGTTGAAGTGAATAGTTTATTCTACAATACACCAGCCCGTCTTAAGCATTTAAAGACAATCAAGACAGAATTAAGTCATTCCTTGAAATTCATACAAAATATTGCTTTAGCCTATCCTGCTATTCGGTTTAAACTGACCCACAATGGTCAAGAGATTTTCGCCAGTCATGGAAACGGTAATCTCCAACAAGTGATTGCGAGTGTGTATCAACCTGCATTTGCAAGAGATTTAATTTCAATCCAAAGCGAATCGGATGATTTTTCAATCAATGGATTTATATCTAAACCGACCTTAACTCGTACGAGCAAACAATATATCCATTGGATTATTAATGGTCGTTCAGTGAAGAGTTATATGTTAGATGAAGTGTTAATTAAAGCGTATGGTAGACAATTGATGATTGGGCGTTATCCCATCGCTATTATTCGAATTCAACTCGACCCAAGACTGGTGGATGTGAATGTGCATCCAACGAAACAAACGTTACGTTTAAGTAAGGAAGATGAATTAAGTGAGTTAATTACACAAGCGGTGCACCAAACGTTAGATGTAGTCAATCCAATTCCTTCTTTAGAAGAAAGTGATTTGCCCAATGTTAATAGAAACAATACAAATTATAATCCAGTTCAGTTTAACTTTTCGCAAAAAGCACCGCCAACAAATATCGAACCGGACTGGGTTCAAAACACAGAATCCGAAGCGAAACCGATGGATTATAAAGAACAATTGCAACATGCGCTCAATAATAATGGCACAAATCGAAGTGGTTCCATTGGAGAACCAACTGATGTAATCTATCAGCGAAGTGAACCAACGAACGAAACAATTCAAACAAATGACTTCGATTCTTCAACAACAAACAAGCAACCTGTAGAAGAAAGCAAACGATATTCCTTAGACTTTTACAGTTTAAGATATGTCGGTCAAATTCATGGGACCTATTTAATCGCAGAAAATGAGACTGGATTTTATTTAATTGACCAACATGCGGCTCAAGAACGCATCCGTTATGAAGACTTAATGAACGAAGAGGTCGATGTTACTATCCAACAACAGCTACTTATGCCAATTATCATCAATTTTACGACAAGTGAAATGGAGATCATTAGCGAATTAGAAAATCAATTCGAGAAATTAGGTCTTTATTTGGAATTGATGGGGCCTACAAGCTATAAGTTGGAAAGTTATCCGGATTGGTTGTATTATGAAGAGGTCGAAGGATTAGTAACGGATTTAGTAGAACTTTTGAATAAGCAACCGAATCTGACAGTTCAAGAATTAAAAGAACGGTCAATTATTATGCAAAGTTGTCGGGGCGCGATTAAAGCGAATCATTATTTAGATGATAAACAAGCAATTGCTTTAATTCATGGACTAGATGGATTAGAAGATCCATACCATTGTCCACATGGCCGTCCTGTATTTGTCGAATTTGATCACAACACATTAGAAAAACTATTCAAACGAATCCAAGATACACACGAGAGAGGGGTATTTAGATGAGTAAAGCAGAAAAATCCAATGAAAATATTAAAAAATTAAATGAATTACAGTATAATGTGACACAAGAAAGTGCGACGGAGCGTCCGTTCACTGGAGAATACGATGATTTCTATGAAAAAGGTATATATGTCGATATTGTCAGTGGAAAACCGTTATTCTCAAGTTCAGATAAGTATGATGCGGGTTGTGGTTGGCCATCATTTTCACAGCCAATTGAAGAATCATTTGTTACTGAACATGATGATTTCAGCTTGAACCGTAAACGTACTGAAATCCGCAGTTCCGATGCCGATTCACACTTAGGTCATGTATTTCCAGATGGGATAGAGGAATTGGGTGGCCTGCGCTATTGCATTAACTCAGCGGCATTAAGATTTATTCCTGAAGAAGAGATGGCAGAAAAAGGATATAGCGAATATCTTAAATATGTAAAATAGGAGTGAGTATAATGGCTAAATTAGATTATCAAGAACAAATTAAAAATTTAAATGAAACTCAATATCAAGTAACACAAAACGAAGGAACAGAAAGACCTTTCACGGGAGAGTATGATGACTTTTATGAAAAAGGCATTTACGTAGATATCGTAAGTGGTGAACCTTTATTCTTAAGTAGTACTAAGTATGATGCGGGTTGCGGATGGCCATCTTTCTCACAACCAATCACGAAGACAAATATTGTCGAAAATACCGATTTAAGTCATGGGATGGTTAGAACTGAAGTGAGAAGTACCGATGCTGATTCACATCTAGGACATGTATTTAACGATGGACCACAAGATCAAGGTGGCTTACGTTATTGTATTAACTCAGCTTCATTAAAATTCATTCCTTTTGAGGAAATGGATGAAGCGGGCTACAGTGAATATAAAAGCCAAGTGGAGTAATTAGACTATGTATGAATTTATAGAAGGAATATTACACTCTGTTACGCCACAATATATTGTTATTAATGTGAATGGGATTGGCTATAAAATTATTACAGCCAATCCTTTTCGTTGGCAAGACTACTTAAGTCAAACCGTTCAATGTCAAGTTGAGTTAGTCACTCGAGAAGATTCGATGACTTTATACGGTTTTTACGATGCCAACGAAAAACAATTATTCCATAAATTAAATAAAGTATCCGGGATTGGACCTAAAAGTGCTTTATCTATCTTAGCTTTAGATGATCATGATGGGTTAATTCAAGCGATTGAATCGGGAGATAGCCAGTATTTAACGAAATTTCCAGGTGTGGGTAAAAAGACTGCCCAACAAATGGTACTAGACCTAAGAGGGCAATTAGACTTTGCCTCTGAAGTAGCTAAGAGTGACACATCACAAAGCACAAGTGCATCAGATGAGATTAATGAGAAAGTCATCGAAGCACTCGAAGGTCTTGGTTACTCGCAACGTGAAATTAAACGTGTTGAGAAAGCAATAAAGGCTGAGCAATTTAACTCAACCCAAGACGGCTTGAGTTATGCCTTCAAATTATTAATTAAAAACTAACAAGGAGGGCAGAGTATGAGTCATGAAGACCGTATTTTACAAAACGAACCGTTAAATGAAGCAGAAGAAATGCAAGAACAATTACTGCTTCGACCTAAATTACTTAAAGATTATATTGGTCAAGACAAATTAAAAAAAGAATTGTCAGTCTATTTACAAGCAGCTAAAATGCGTGAAGAAGCATTAGACCATATTTTAGTTTATGGCCCTCCAGGCTTAGGTAAAACAACATTAGCAATGATTATTGCAAATGAGTTAGAAGTTGGAATACAAACAACGAGTGGTCCAGCCATAGAAAGACCTGGGGATTTATTAGCGATATTGAATGAACTAAATCCAGGCGACGTTCTCTTTATCGACGAGATTCATCGTCTTCCTCGTATAATTGAAGAAGTATTGTATTCTGCGATGGAAGATTATTTTGTTGATATCGTCATTGGGCAAGGATCAGCAAGTCAGCCTATCCACTTTGAATTGCCACCGTTCACACTGATAGGGGCAACAACGAGAGCAGGAATGCTTTCACAACCTTTAAGAGACCGATTTGGGATTGTGTCTCATTTGGAATACTATAATACAGAGGATTTAAAAGCAATTGTTAATCGAACAGCAAATGTTTTCCAAATTGAGATTGATGACCATGGCGCGCAAGAAATTGCTTTAAGGAGCCGAGGAACTCCCCGAATTGCGAATCGATTGCTAAGACGTGTGCGAGATTTTGCACAAGTTAAAAGTAATGGAAGAATAACTCAATCAGTAACAGACGAATCTCTGCAAATTCTTGATATTGATGAGTACGGTTTAGATGGCGTAGACCGAAAATTACTATCAACAATGATTGAATTGTATGATGGTGGTCCGGTTGGGCTAAGTACGATTGCGATAAACATCAGTGAAGATACAGAGACAGTCATTGATATGTATGAGCCTTACTTATTACAGAATGGCTTTATCCAAAGAACACCCAGAGGCCGAGTAGCAACTAAAAAGACATATGAACACTTAGGCTACCCATGGATGGAAACGAAAGAGGAATAAAATGTTAACGACAAAAGATTTTGATTATGAATTACCAGAGCATTTAATCGCTCAAACACCCCTAGAAGACCGAAGCGCTTCGCGTCTCTTAGTTCTTAATAGAGAAGACGATACCTTGGAAGACACAGATTTTAAACATATCATAGATTTTGTAAATCCTGGAGATGCTTTAGTAGTCAATGAAACGCGAGTAATTCCAGCACGCATCTTTGGTGTAAAACCAGATACCGGTGGACATCTAGAAGTATTACTATTAAATAATACTCAAGGTAATGAGTGGGAAGTGTTAGTTAAACACGCGCGTCGAGCCAAAGTAGGAACGGTCATCGAATTTGGTAAAGAAGCTCAACTTCGCGCAGTAGTTAAAGAAGAATTAGAGCATGGTGGGCGAATCATTGAATTTGAATACGAAGGTGTCTTTTTAGAAATATTGGAGACATTAGGTCAAATGCCGCTCCCACCATATATTAAAGAAAGACTCGAAGATCCAGAGCGTTATCAAACGGTTTATGCAAAAGAAAATGGTTCGGCAGCTGCACCAACAGCCGGTTTACATTTTACAAATGAGTTGTTTCAACAAGCAAAAGAAAAAGGAATTGAAATTATTCCACTAACACTGCATGTAGGTTTAGGAACATTTAGACCAGTGTCTGTTGAAAATCTAGAAGAACATGAAATGCATTCTGAGTTTTATAACTTAAGTGCTCAAAGTGCTGAGCGCATTAACAAAATTAAAGATAATGGCGGAAAAATTGTAGCAGTTGGAACAACTTCTGTTAGAACCCTAGAAACAATTGCAAATGATAATAACGGAGAAATTAAAGCAGGTTCAGGTTGGACATCAATCTTTATTACACCTGGTTATGAATTTAAAGCAGTGGATCATTTAATAACGAACTTCCACTTACCTCAATCAACGTTAGTGATGTTAGTTAGTGCATTCTATAACCGAGAAAGAATACTGCAAGCTTATAGACATGCTGTAGACAATGAGTATCGATTCTTTAGTTTTGGAGATGCAATGTTAATTTTGTAAGTAAATTTGAGCGCTTTGTTGGTCAAACCAACAAGGTGTTTTTTTCTCTCTCAAAGTTTGAAGATAGAGGGAATAGAAGCGATATGGTATGATATTAACGAGAATGATTAGGAGGTGATCCGATGTTATTAAATGTTCAAAGTGAGTATTCACTTTTGAGTAGTACGTTAAGAATCAATGATTATATTAAAGAAGCCAAACGATTAGGTTATGATGCGATTGGCTTAGCAGATAATCAAGTGCTTCACGGAGCGTTACAATTTTACACACAAGCGAGAAAGATGGGTTTGAAGCCTTTAATTGGTTTAAACATTACGCTAATTGGTGGAATCAGACAAGATGAGCGTTACCCATTTATGCTGTATACAAAGAGTGAAACAGGTTATCATCATCTAATAAAAATTTCAAGAATGGTCGAAAATAATCACATTGATGATTTAGAAGTTTGGGCTTATTTAGAACAACAAGCAACTGATTTAGTATATATATCATCGGGAAGATTGAGTGAGATGGAACAAGCCATTATTCATGAGGATGGCGAACATGGAAAGAAGATAGTAACTTATCTTAATCAAGTATTCGGAAATAATCATGTATTTATGGGAATGACAATCTATCCCTACAACAAATTCGAAATTGAGATGTTATCACATTTTGCGCAGGAAAATCATATCCAACAAGTGGTAGCTCAATTAGTAAATTCATTAAAAGAAGACGAAGCTTTCAGTTTACAAATCCTCGAATCCATTAAAGACAATGAAACGATTGATCATTCATTACGTTATTCAAAAGGATCAAACTTTTTATTTCCAAAAGAAACACTTCGTTCAATGTATGTTAATAACGGATTAGAAGAAGTTTGGAATAATACAGAAAAACTTGTTGAAAAATTGAATGTGGCCATTGATTCAAGCCAATCCTATTTACCAAAGTATCAAGCGCCTGATGATTTAACGGCCTCAGAATATGTCAAAGAATTGACGTTCAATCAACTAGAGAAAATAGCCAAAAGTCAAGATGAAACATACATCCAGCAATTAAATCATGAATTGCAAGTCATTGATCGAATGGGCTTCAGTGACTACTTCTTAATTGTATGGGATATTATCAAATATTGTCATGAGAAAAATATTCGAATCGGACCGGGTAGGGGTTCGGCAGCGGGTTCACTGGTCAGTTATTTATTACAAATTACATTAGTTGATCCTATCGAATTTGATTTATTATTCGAACGTTTTTTAAACCCAGAACGCTACAATATGCCCGATATTGATATCGATATTCCAGATAATAAAAGAGAAGCAGTATTAAAATACATTCAAAAAAGATACGGACATGAACAAGTCGCTCAAATTGTAACTATGGGAACCTTTGGTGCGAAAGCTTCAATTCGAGATACTTTGCGTGTCGTTGGTGCGGAAAGTGATCAACTAAAACGTTGGTCGCAAGCAATACCATCTGATCAAAACCAATTAATGACTTTAGAGAGAGCAGTCAAACAATCCAAATTATTACAAGCAATTGTGTCAGAGAGCGAATTTAATCGAGATATTTTTAATGCGGCACAAACTATAGAAGGATTACCTCGTCATAATTCGACCCATGCGGCAGCAGTAGTAATTAATGATTTTCCGCTTGATTCGATTATTCCCGTCAAAGATCGTGAGAATGATTTGTTAATCACACAGTTTACAATGAACGATGTCGAACAAATGGGCTTATTAAAGATGGATTTTTTAGGATTAAGAAACTTAACAATTCTTGATAATATTATCCGAAATATTAAAGTAAATAAAAATATCGATCTCTTAGCACAAGATATACCAATGGATGATTATGAAACGATTAAACTGTTTCAGGAAGCCGATACAAATGGGGTATTTCAATTTGAATCAGACGGAATTAAAGATGTACTAAAACGATTGAAGCCAGAAAACTTTGAAGATATAGTCGCCGTTAATGCACTGTATCGACCAGGACCAATGAAAGAAATTGATTCCTTTATTCGAAGAAAGCACGGCAAGGAAAAAATCGAGTACGTCAACGAAGTCTTAGAACCAATATTGAATACGACTTATGGAATTATTGTTTATCAAGAGCAGGTCATGCGAATTGTCGTTGATATGGCTGGATTTTCTCTGGGTGAAGCGGATATTTTACGGCGTGCGATGGGGAAAAAACAAGTAGACGTCATGGAAAAGGAAAGAGAGCATTTTGTGAATGGAGCCATCAATAAAGGTCATACAGAACAGGCTGCTAAAGTTGTCTACAATTATATATATGAATTTAGTAATTATGGGTTTAATCGAGCTCATGCCGTTGTTTATTCAACCCTGGCCTATCAATTAGCTTATTTGAAAGCTAATTATACAGAAGAATTTTATCAAGCGATATTAAACAATGGGCGCTCGCAATCGACTTCTTTTAATCATTATATCCAAGAGGCTAAACATAGATTACAGAAATTATTACCGTTGGATATTAATAAAAGTGGGGCAGGATTTAATGTTGATGAAGGTTTGCGCATTGGTTTCAACTCAGTCAATGGTGTTAGGGGAGAACTTATTGACCATATCCTGGAAGACCGGAGTCAAATGGGAGCATATAAAAATCTATTGAACTTTCTTCAGCGATTACCACTCAAGTTATTAAAAGTAAATATGATATCGCCATTAATTTATGCTGGCGCTTTTGATGGATTTGGTGCAAATCGGGCAACATTGGTACATAATTTACCTGCTATGATCCAATCCGTTGAATTCAGTGGCCAAAATATTAATTTATTTCAAGAAATGGAACCTAAAATTGAATGGAAAGAAGATTTTTCACTGATCGAACGGTTGAATCATGAGAAAGAAGCACTCGGATTTACAATTTCAGGGCATCCGCTAGATGCGTATAAAGATATTATTAATAATGATCCTGATTTTATTAATATTTCTGATGCTGTAAACGCTCCATTAAAGAAAAAAGTAAAACTAATCGCACTGGTTCAGACTGTAAAAGTAATCCGAACAAAGAAAAATGAATTAATGGCTTTCTCAACAGTTGGAGATGAATTTTACGCCATCGACCTTGTTGTTTTTCCAATGATTTATCAAAAAAGTATGCAATTACTGAGAGAGGATAATATATTAATTATCGAAGGTACGGTAGGTGTTGACCGGCGCGACAACTTACAAATCGTCGTTGACGGATTAAAACCCGTCAGTAAATATAAAAATAATCAAAAAATGCCACCACCAACAAATACCATTCGTCGTTGTTTTATACAAATAGAAGATTTCACCCAAGCTCATGCAAAAATTGAGAATGTGAAGCAATTGGCCTTGGACAACTTTGGACCAGCTGATATCATTTTAGTCGACCGAAATCGACAAACAATTCAATTGGATTCGCCTTATACAATTAGTTATAGTTATCGAGTTCAACAACAACTTAAAGAAATCTTTGGTCAGGATCGAGTAGTTTTTAAATAAATCATTTAATTACCTATATTAAAGCAAGAAAATGAAAATGAAAACGTTCCTTTCATAAAAAAGAATTGAAATTATATGACTTTATATATGAATAATGATAAAATAACGGCAGTGGTAAAAATCTTACCAATCTGTATTATTGAATTAGAGGTGGAAAATGGAAATCAAACGTATTGCCGTTTTAACTAGTGGTGGTGATGCTCCTGGTATGAACGCAGCTATTCGTGCAGTCGTTGAGCAGGGGATTCATCATGGTTTAGAAGTTTATGGAGTATACTATGGTTATCGTGGTTTAGTAGAAGGAGATTTCCGACTACTAACACTCTCAGATGTGCATCATAACATTCGACGTGGTGGAACAATGTTATATTCAGCACGTTATCCTGAATTTAAACACAAAGAGTATCAAGAAAAAGCAATTAGCCAATTAGAAAAATTTGGTATTGATGCTTTAGTGGTTATTGGTGGTGACGGATCATTTGCAGGAGCTTTATGTTTATCTAAATTAGGTTTCCCAGCCGTAGGAATACCTGGAACAATTGATAATGATATCCCTGGAACAGAATACACTATTGGATTTGATTCAGCTGTCAGTGTCGCCTTAGACGCGATTGATAAAATTTCAGATACTGCTGCATCACATAATCGGACATTTGTTGTAGAAGTGATGGGAAGACACGCTGGAGATATCGCAATTTGGGCAGGGGTAGCTGCGGGTGCAGATGCAATTATTATCCCTGAAGAAGAATTTTTAATTGAAGATGTTGTTCGCCGTACAGAAGCAGGACGCTCAGCAGGTAAAGATTATTCTCTAGTTGTTCTAGCTGAAGGGGCGATGGATGTTGATAATTTCGTTGAACAATTCCAAGTATTAGCACCGGATCAAAGTGTTCGCGGTGTTACGTTATCACATATTCAACGTGGTGGAACACCTACTGCACGTGACCGTGTCTTTGCAACTTTAATGGGAGCTCGATCTGTTGACTTAATAATTGAAGGACAAAAAGCTATCTACTTAGGTGTTCGTGAAGAGCAATTAACTGTATTTGATATTGTAGAAACTTTAGAAAAAACTGAACACCATGTTAGACAAGATCTATTCCAATTAAATCAAGAATTAACTGATCGTGGAAATTAAATCTAATTAAAAGGAGAATATTATCAATGAATATTAAAAAAACTAAAATTGTTTGTACTTTAGGACCAGCAAGTGACGCTCAAGAAACAATGGAGCAATTAATTGAATCTGGAATGAACGTTGCTCGTTTTAACTTCTCACATGGTGATCATGAAGAGCAATTAGTTCGTTTCAACACTTTAAAAGCTGCTCGTGAAGCAACTAAACAAAACGTAGGTATCTTATTAGATACTAAAGGACCAGAAATCAGAACTCATTTAATGGCAACAGATATTGTTAAATTAGATAAAGGTAAAACTGTTCGAATTTCTATGGAAGAAGTTGCTGGTACCGAAGAAAGATTCTCTGTTACTTACGATCAATTAATTAACGACGTTAAAGTCGGCGGGCACATCTTATTAGATGATGGTTTAGTTGATTTATTAGTCACTGAAATCGATCACGAAAATGGTGATATCGTAACAGAAATCCAAAACAACGGTATTCTTAAATCTCGTAAAGGTGTGAACGTACCAAACGTATCACTTAATCTACCAGGTATCACTGAAAAAGATGAAAATGATATTCGTTTCGGAGTACGTGAAGGAGCTGACTTTATTGCAGCAAGTTTTGTACGTCGTGCATCAGACGTTATGGAAATTCGTCAAGTACTTGAAGAAGAAGGACGTCCTAATGTTAAAATTATTTCTAAGATTGAAAACCAAGAAGGTGTAGATAACTTAGATGAAATTTTAGAAATTTCTGATGGTATCATGGTTGCCCGTGGTGACTTAGGGGTGGAAATCCCAACGCCAGAAGTTCCAATTGTGCAAAAACACATTATCAAAAAATGTAATGAAGCTGGTAAAGTTGTAATTACTGCAACTCAAATGTTGGATTCAATGCAAAGTAATCCTCGTCCAACACGCGCCGAAGCCGGTGACGTTGCGAACGCAATCTTTGATGGTACAGACGCAGTTATGTTATCAGGTGAAACTGCCGCAGGTGATTACCCAGTTGAAGCTGTTAAAACAATGTCAAGTATTGCATTACGTACGGAAGAAGCATTAGTTGGTCAAGATGCGGTTACTCTTAAAGAATATGACAAACGTGACTTAACTGAAGCGATTGGTCAAGCTGTAGGACATACTGCTAGAAACTTAGCTATTAATACAATTGTAGCAGCGACAAGTTCTGGACATACTGCTCAAATGATTTCTAAATACCGTCCTCAAGCTAATATTATTGCAGCGACATTTGATAACGAAATTAGTCGTTCATTAACATTATCATGGGGAGTACAAGCTTTCGAAATCGAAGCACCAGGATCAACAGATGAGATGTTAGACTCAGCAACTCAATTGGTTCAAGAAACAGGTTTTGCAAGTGAAGGTGACTTAATTATCATCACTGCAGGTGTCCCAGTAACTGAATCTGGTACAACTAACTTAATGAAGATCCAATTAATCGGAACATTGTTAGCGCAAGGTGAAGGTGTTGGTAGCGGAAACTACATCGGTAAAGCTGTTATTGCAAACTCTGCTGAAGAAGCAAATATTAAAACAGTTGTTGGTTCAGTATTAGTTGCTAAAAACACAGATGCTGATTATTCTGAAGCAATTAATAAAGCTGGAGCACTTATTGTTGAAGAAGGTGGAATTACTTCTCATGCTGCAGTTGTTGGACTTGAACGTGGAATTCCAGTTATTGTTGCAGTTGAAGGAGCATTATCTTCAATTAAAGCTGACGAATTAGTTACAGTAGATGCTCGTCGTGGACGCATTTACCGTGGGGCAACAGTAAGTATCTAATCTTATATTTTAATTAAGAGCACCATCAAATCTACGTATTCTAACTTCGATTTGATGGCGCTCATTTTTTTATGAATTTTCGTATAAAATACAGGTAACAATGATTATACAAGGTTTATAATGGATGTTTATGAAGAAATCCATGTCGACTTTATGTTAAAATAGAAATTAAAGAGCAGTAAAAATTATAAGAAGGAGGGCTTAAATGGTTCAATTTGGAGACATAATTGAAGCAAAAATTATAGATGAAAATGATCTAAGCTATTTTGCCCAAAAAGACGGTATTACATTTAATATTCCAAAGGATTCTACTGATGAAACTTATAAAAATGGTGAAATAGTAGAGGGATTAATCTATCAAGATAAAGACGAGACGAACATCTTACAAGTAGAATTACCAAATATACGCCCTGGTTATTATGGTTGGGGAAGAGTTATTCAATCAATATATAGTCTTGGAATTTTCGTTGATGTTGGTTTAATTAATAAAGACATCGTAGTATCTCTGGATGATTTACCAGAAGATAATAAAAAATGGCCTCGTCACGGAGATAAGTTATACTTAACATATCAAGTTGATAATAAAGACCGTTTTTGGGGTGTTCTAGCACAAGAAGAGGATTTTAATAAATTAAAACGCAAAGCACCAGCCCGTATGATGAATCAGGAAGTTAGTGCAACAGTAATAAGCAATAAAGGTGTGGGTGTTCAAGCGATATCTGTCGAAGGTTTCGAGATATTTGTTCATGAAAGTGAAATGGAACACCGACTTCGTGTAGGTGAGTCAGTACAATTAAGAATTATTCATGTTCATAAAGATGGTACTTTAAATGGATCTGCGAAACCACGTGCTTTTGAAGCATTAGATGATGATTCAGAAATGATTTATGCGGTCTTAAGTAAGACACCTGATAAATTCTTACCTCTACACGATAAATCAGATCCTGAAGAAATCAAAAATTATTTAGGGTTGAGTAAATCACAATTCAAACGTGCCGTTGGAAGATTGATGAAGAACGGCCGTGTTACACAAGAGAAGGAAAAAGGAATTTTTCTGAAGGATTAGTATAGGAGTGATTGAATGGATGAATTAATAGATGATTACGAACGTTATTTATTGATTGACCAAGGAAAATCACAAAACACCATCCAAAGTTACATGAGAGATTTGAAGAAGTTTGTTACATTTATTAACAAACTGGAACTTGACGAAATTAACAATATTAATAAAGACACAATACAATTGTATATTATAAGCCTAAACAAAGCGGGATTTGCAGCGAGTACAACGAATCGAATGATTTCGACCTTAAAAAACTTTTTCCACTATTTAATTAGAGAACAAAAGATGGATCACAACCCAATGGATTTAATCCAAGGGGCAAAGAATCGCAAACATTTACCAAAAACATTGAGTTCAAAAGAAATTAATCATTTACTTGAAGCACCGGATACGGAAACTAATAATGGTATCCGTGACCGAGCGATATTAGAAGTGATGTATGCGACGGGGTTACGGGTCAGCGAGTTAACTCAATTAAAGATGAATGAACTTCATCTCGAATTAGGCTTTATACAAACAGTCGGTAAAGGAGATAAAGAACGAATTATCCCCATCGGTGAAGAAGCTCTTTTTTGGATTAAAAAGTATCTTGAAGAAGTTTATCCAATTTACGCTAAAAAATCGACCGATTCTACCATTCTATTCTTAACCCAACGTGGTAAACACTTTACCCGGCAAGGAATTTGGAAAAATTTAAAAAAATATGTTAACTTGGCTGGGATTGATCACGAAGTGTCACCTCATATTCTGCGACATTCCTTTGCGACACATTTGTTAGAGAATGGGGCTGATTTAAGAATGGTACAAGAATTACTTGGGCATTCAGACATTTCCACCACACAAATTTATACTCATGTATCCAAACAGCGACTACAAGAAATATATCGTAACTCATTTCCAAGAGCGATAGATTAAAGGAGTAAAAATATGACATTTGATAGAATACATTTACTAGTTATGGACTCAGTAGGTATTGGAGAAGCAGCAGACGCTAAAAAATTTGGCGATGTTGGATCAAATACTTTAGGTAATATTGCAAACACGGTTGGTTTAAAATTACCAAACTTAACAAAGATGGGTTTAGCTAATATAGCGCCAATTAAAGGCATCGAACCAGTTGAAAATGCTACTGCATATTTTACTAAATTAGAAGAAGTATCTGCAGGAAAAGATACAATGACTGGACATTGGGAAATCATGGGTCTACGTATTGACCAACCATTCCGAGTTTTCCCAGAAGGCTTCCCAAATGAATTAATTGAAAAAATTGAAACATTTTCTGGTCGCAAAATTATAGGGAATAAACCAGCTTCAGGAACTGAAATTTTAGATGAATTAGGCCAACACCAAATTGAAACAGGTGATTTAATTGTCTACACATCAGCGGACTCTGTTCTTCAAATTGCAGCTCATGAAAAAGTAATACCATTAGAAGAATTATATAAAATTTGTGAGTATGCAAGAGAAATAACTTTAGAAGATCCTTATATGATTGGTCGAATTATTGCTCGGCCTTATCTAGGTGAAGAAGGTAATTTTGAAAGAACAAGTAATAGACATGATTACGCATTAAGTCCTTTTGGAAAAACAACTTTAGATTACTTGAAAGACGAATCATTTGATGTTATTTCTATTGGTAAAATCGAAGATATCTTTAACGGTCAAGGAATTACCGAAGGCTACCGAACTGAAAGTAATATGGATGGTGTCGATAAATTAATCAAAGTGATGGATAGAGACTTTAAAGGCATAAGCTTTACAAACCTAGTTGATTTTGATGCTAAATTCGGTCACCGTCGTAACACACAAGGATATGCAGATGCATTAGAAGAATTTGATGCCCGTATTCCAGAAATGATAGACCACTTAGCTGATAATGACTTATTAATTATTACGGCTGATCACGGGAATGATCCAACTTTCACTGGAACTGATCATACACGTGAATATGTGCCAGTATTAGTTTATAGCAAAGCAATCAACGAACCAAAAGAATTAGATGCAACTTACTTCAGTGATATTGCTGCGACAATCTCTGATAACTTCTCAGTGAAACAAACTAAAGAAGGGCAATCTTTCCTAGACCAAATAAAATAAAAGGGGTATAAACTATGTTTACAGAAGCTATTGATTATATTAAAAGTAAAGGAATCACAGAACCAAAAGTAGGATTGATTTTAGGATCTGGTTTAGGTGATTTAGCTGACGAAATTCAAGAGTCTATTCAACTTGATTATTCTGATATTCCTAGTTTCCCAGTGTCGACAGTTGAAGGTCATGACGGAAAATTAGTATATGGAACACTTGCTGGGAAAAAAGTTATCGCTTTAAAAGGACGTTTTCATTATTATGAAGGCTATGACTTAGACAAAGTAACCTTCCCTGTGCGTATATTTAATGAATTAGGTGTTGAATCAGTTGTTATTACAAATGCTGCAGGTGGCGTAAATGAATCGTTTAATCCTGGTGACTTAATGATTATCACTGACCACTTGAACTTTACGGGTTCCAACCCACTCATTGGTCAAAATATTAGCGAACATGGACCACGTTTCGTAGACATGACTGAAACATATAGTTTACGCGGTCAACAATTATTAAAAGATATTGCTAAAGATAATGACTTCCCAATTAAAGAAGGTGTTTATACTTGGTTTACAGGACCAACTTATGAAACACCTGCTGAAATTAGAGCGACACGTGTGATGGGCGGAGATGCAGTTGGAATGTCAACTGTACCAGAAGCCATTGTTGCAAAACATTGTGGTTTAGAAGTATTTGGTATTTCTTGTATTACTAATCTAGCTGCAGGTATGCAAGCTGAATTGAATCATGAAGAGGTTGTTGAAGTTTCTACTAAAGTAAAACCAAGATTTAAATTACTTATTACAGAATTAATTAATCAAATTTAGCCAATGCATTTGGAAAAAGACAGGATAAGTTTATAATGATAAATTGTGTTTTCTTAGTAGTCGATTATATTTCTTTGTCTACTAAAAAACAGTTTGAATTATAAAGAAGTATCATGTCTTTTTTCAATGTGTTTGTTTATATATAGAATCAACTTAATGTACAATTTCTTGAAATAATTATCATAACATGGTAATATCACTCAAGTGATTAAGGGACGAGGAGGTTTCCATGTTAATTAGTTCAAAAAACAAAAACGAAAAAATTATATTAGGGTTACTTTCTTACACTTATGACGATGAGAAAGCGAATTTGAGTGAAATGAGCAGTCTATTAGAGTCATACCGAGAAGATCCTAATTTTGATATTTTGTTATATAAAAATGATGAAAGTGAAAATTTTATTGGATTAATATGTATTGAAAAAAATACGTTAGAGTCTCAAAATGAAGATACACCCTCATCGACAACAATTATCGTACATCGAATTGCGGTTGTGCCTTCTTTTAGAGATGAAGGTATCGGGTATAAAATGTATGAACTACTGCGTAAGCAACACCCTAATGCCACTGTTATCGGTGCGATGAATACGGTAGATATCTTAGCAAAATGGAGCACAAAATATAATCAATCTTTATAGAATTTTCGAATGTAATGGGGAGATTATTTGCAAAACACAGAATTAAGAATTGAATTAGAATCATTTCAAGGTCCATTTGATTTGCTTCTTCATTTGATCAAACAGATGGAAGTTGATATCAATGATATTCCCATGACTGAGATTACTAATCAATATATTAAATATATTGAGGCAATGAATAAGCTAGAATTAGATATTATTGGAGAATATTTAGTTATGGCTGCAACGTTATTAGAGATTAAAAGTAATATCTTACTACCAATTGAACCAAGTCCAGATTATGAAGAAGATTACGATGAGGGTGATCCGCGTGATATTCTTGTTCAACAATTGCTTTTATACCAGCAATTCCAAACCGTTGCGACTCAATTACAAATCAAACAAGATGAGAGGGCGCGACTATTCTCACGTCAGATGGCTGATTTAAGTTCGTATCAAGAATTTGTACCTTTAGATGAAGATGCACTTTCACTGACTGATTTAGCTGAGGCGATGGCCAGTGTTGTTGAAAAAGCAGCGAGTCGAGAACCACTTGAAAGACAAATTCAACATGAATCATTAACGGTTTCAGATCAGATGGATAAGATTATGGCTGCATTTCAGTTTGATACAGATAATGATTCAGTGACTCTTGATCAATTTTTCCAATACGGAACACGTAATGAAATTATAACGACTTTTTTAGCGATGTTGGAATTAGTAAGAAAGCAACATCTAATCTTTCTTCAAAAAAGTAAAGATGATCCAATTCAAATGAAGAAATTAGAGGAGTAAGATTTGTGAATGAGTTAATAAAGAGAGTATTTAGTATATTATTTGTAGCAGGTGATGATGGGGTGAGTCGGCAAGAGTTGGCTCAGAGTTTAGAAGAGCCAATTAGTAGCATTGACGACTGTCTTGAACAGTTGAAACTTAATTTTCAAACGGATGATTCATCAGCGCTTGAAGTTGTGAATTTCAATCAACGATACCGATTAATTACCAAAAAAGAATTGGCAAAAGATGTAGAAAAATATGCTCAAGCTCCATTTTCACAAAACCTAACCAGAGCATCGATTGAAACATTATCAATTGTAGCCTATCGCCAACCAATTACGCGTATGGCTATTGATGAGATTAGAGGTGTTTCTTCGAGTAGTTTAATACAAAAACTAATATCTCGAGATTTGATCAAAGAAATTGGAAGGATTGAAGCACCGGGACGACCAGTGTTATACGGGGTCACCGATTACTTTATGGATTATTTTGGTTTAAAAACATTAGAAGATTTACCAGAAATTGAACCCATTGCATTAAATGCAGAACTTTCCTCCGAAGAATTGTTTGACTTGAAAGAATGGCCAATTGAATTATATGACGAAGAAAATAATCAGAATGAGGATGAGTAACTAAATGGAAAGATTACAAAAAGCAATGGCGAATGCGGGTGTCGCAAGTCGTCGTAAAAGTGAAGATTTAATCGTAGATGGACATGTTAAAGTAAATGGTAAATTAGTAACGGAATTAGGTACAAAAGTATCTAAGACGGATGTTATTGAAGTAGATGGGGTTCCTATTTATAAAGAAGAACCAAAATATATTATGTTATATAAACCAAAAAACGTTATCAGTGCTGTGAGTGATCCCACTGACCGTAAAGTAGTTGTTGATTTTATTCAGGGAGTAGAAGAACGTATTTATCCTATCGGTCGCTTAGATTTCGATACAACCGGTTTAATTTTATTAACAAATGATGGTGATTTTGCGAATTTGTTAACTCACCCACGCTATAATATAGATAAAGTATATATTGCAACGGTGAACGGTATTGTTGACACAAAAGCACTGACTAAATTAGAGCAAGGTGTCATGATAGATGGTAAGAAAACTTCTAAAGCCCGAGCGAAAGTTATTTCAACTAATAAAGAAAAGAAAACTTCCGTTGTACAGTTAACAATACATGAAGGTTGGAATCACCAAGTGAAAAATATGTTCGAGGCTGTAGGACATGAAGTCTACCGCTTGAAACGCGAACGATTCTCTTTCTTGGATTTAGGTACATTACAGCCAGGTGAGTGGCGTGATTTAACAGCTTTTGAAGTAGGTAAGTTAAAGAAGATTGCTTTAGATGAATAAAATTTAAAGTAATAAATTGAGTGCATGAAATGATGATAGTTAAAATTTCGTGTGTTTTTTCACAAACGACTTGCCTTATTCAATTGAATATGCTAAGGTATAATTAAATAAAATACAATACGTCTTCAGGGCAGGGTGTAATTCCCGACCGGTGGTAAAGTCCACGAACTCGAGTCATCGAGCTGATCTGGTTAGATTCCAGTACCGACAGTAAAGTCTGGATGGAAGAAGATTAAATGATATACACTTTTTTGAGTATATTCTTTTAAAGTACGTCTTTTTACCCTGGGAAAAGTAGGGTGAGAAGGCGTATTTTTTTAGTCTTGGGACGAAAAAGGAGAAGAAAAATGCAAAAAAGATCACAGGTTAGAACTATGATGTTATTGGCTATATTAGGTGCTTGGGGAGTTATTCTGAGATTCTTTGATTTCCCGATTTTACCAGCTGCACCGTTTCTAAAGATTGATTTTAGTGATTTAGCTGTTTTGGTTGGAATGTTAATTCATGGACCGGTTGGTATTGTTGTAGTCGCGTTTATCAGAGATACTATTAACTATATCTTACAAGGCGGGCAAGCAGGATTTCCAATTGGAGCTGTCATGAGTTTTACTGCATCAGTTGTTATGTTTATTCCGACACACTTCATTCTAAATTCTCTTAAGAAAGTTAGTTGGAAATTCAAAGCTGTATTAATGAGTATTACTCTGACAGTCGGTTTAGTGGTTTCAATGTCGATAATAAATTACTATATCGCTTTGCCAATTTATACAACCGTGTTGAATTTCCCAATTGATGATTACTTCGGTTATATTCTAGCTGTTGTAGCACCATTTAATTTAATAAAAGGTATCTTTTTAAGTGTAGGTCAAATTTTGGTCATCAAAATCGTTCCAAATTTATTAAGAAAAAGAAATGCTATTTATCCTGGATATAATTTATTGAGAACAAATTAAAACAAATAATATATATACAAGCGAGTTGTTCACATAAATTGTGAATTGCTCGCTTTTTATTTGTTTGTAGTTAAAGATTGTACTAAAATTATTGTATGGAGATATCAATTTAAAACATAAAAAACAAAACTAATGACGAATATATTCATATAGTAGTGGAATAAGCAGAAAAATAATGTATAATGTAGAATGATAAAGCAAACCTGTTTGTTCTATTACCATTGCTTTACAGATTCTTTTCAGTATGATGTTATTGATAATAGAAATCTATTTTATTGGCAAAAAAAAGATTAAGTTATGGTAATATAATAGGGAAAGTTAACTATGTATTAAAATGAATCATCATTAACTATGCATATTTAGGAGGGATTCTTATGTCTAAGGAACAAGATAAAGATCAAGACGTTTTTGAATCTGAGGTTGAAGAAACTATTGAAGAGACACCTTCAAAAAAAGAAAGCAAACCTTGGAATCGAAAATTTGGAGAAGATGAAAATTTAAAAAACCGTCAATATTCAAGAACTGCACGCAACCAACCAGCAAAAGAAGCAACAACACTTTCTAAAGTGTTGTTAGCAATTATTGTAATTACGGTTATTGCGCCTTTCTTATTGTTTATTTCTGTGAATACACAATTAGATAATGACGAAATACCAAATCGTAGTGCTGAACAGATTAATTTTTCTAGAAATTCTGAGTTATCACAAGTGTCAAGTGCTGATGAAAGTGAATCAAGCACAGACGAAAGTGAAAGTGAAGAAGAGTCCAGTTCAGAAATTAGTAGAGAACCAATAGAATCAATTGAAGAAGTTGAGCCTGAACCGGAATTACCACCTACACCAACTGAACCAGTTGTACCTGAAACACCTGTAGAGACACCACCTACAACGGGCGGAACATATACAGTTCAAGCAGGGGATTCATGGTATGCTATTTCTAGAAATACCGGCGTAGATCTTTATGCATTATTAAGTGCGAATGGGGCAACAACTGATACAGCTATTTTCCCAGGAGACACAGTCGTATTACCATAGTATAAGTTTATAGAATAGAGATCTGTTAAAGGTCTCTATTTATTTTGATTAAAAGGAGAATTTTTAATGTCGAATTTTCAAATTGCCATAGATGGACCCTCTTCATCAGGGAAAAGTACTGTCGCACAAGCCATTGCTAAAAAACTTGATATTGTCTACATTGATACAGGGGCAATGTATAGAGCGGTCACTTTAGCTGTTTTACAAGATAGTATAAACGTAAGTGATGTTGAAAGAGTGGAAAAAATATTACCAACACTTCATATAAGTTTTAAAAGATCAGATAAAGGTATTCAAGAAATGTATTTGAATAATCAAAATGTTAGTCGTGAAATCCGATCGGATGTGGTCACAGCAAATGTATCAGAAATTTCAGCTTATCCATTTGTTCGAGAAAAACTAGTGGAAGACCAACGGAATATGGCAAGTACACATTCAGTAGTCATGGATGGTCGGGATATTGGGACCGTGGTCCTACCACATGCGGAGTATAAATTCTTCTTGAATGCTTCAGCGAAAGTGCGAGCGAAAAGACGTTTCGATGAAAATATTGAAAAGGGCTTATCTAATCAAAAACTTGAGGAAATAGAAGAAAGTATTGTCGCAAGAGACCATTATGATTCAAATCGCGAGCACAGTCCGTTGAAAAAAGCAGACGATGCAATCGAGTTAGAAACGGATCATTTATCAGTGGAACAAGTTGTAAATACAATAATTAATCATATTAAGAAATAAGTATTGTTAAATCGCTATTATATTGTCATTTTACTAGACTGATGACTGAATATTTGATATGATATGCTTATATACGGTTCTTAAATTATAAGAAGAACCACTATTTTTTAGGTAACGCTTAGGAGGAATTGGGTAAATGTCAGAGTTTGTAGAAAATCAAGAATTAAATGAAAATGAAGAAGTGGTTGAAGAGACAGAAACTACAGAAGTAGAAGAGTCTATGGAAACTATGGAAGACGCTTTAGGGAGTGTTAAAGAAATTAAAGTTGGCGATACTGTTCAAGGTGATGTATTAGCCTTTGATGACAATCAAGTACGTGTTTCTATTCAAGAAAGTGGCGGACTTGAAGGAGTTATTCCACGCAATGAATTATCAGCTACACCTGTTGAAGAATTAACGGATGTTGTTAATATTGGTGATGAAATCGAATTAGTGGTATTAAAACCAATTAAAGATAAAGAAAATGGAAACTTTTTATTATCTAAAAAACGTGTAGATGCTAAAAAAGTTTGGGAAGAATTACAAGTTAAATTTGAAAACGAAGAAACTATCGAAGCACCAGTTAAAAACGTTGTAAAAGGCGGATTAGTTGTAGATGCAGGCGTACGTGGATTCGTTCCAGCTTCAATGGTTGAAGATCACTTCGTAGAAGACTTCACACCATACGTTGGACAAACTTTAAAATTCGTTATTGTTGAAATTGAACCAAGTGAAAACCGTTTAATTTTATCACATAAAGAAATTGCACGTAAAGAAAGCGAAGCAAAACACGCTGAACGTTTAGCTGAATTAGAAGAAGGTTCAGTTGTTGAAGGTACTGTAGCTCGCTTAGTAAACTTTGGTGCATTTATCGACTTAGGTGGAGTGGACGGATTAGTTCATATTAGTCGTATTGCACATGAGCATGTTGATAAACCAAGTGATTACTTAACACCAGGCGAAACAGTTAACGTTAAAGTTCTTTCAGTTGATGAAGAAGATGGCCGCGTATCTTTATCTATTAAAGATACATTAGCAGGCCCATGGGATAACATCGAAGAAAAAGCTCCAGAAGGTTCTGAATTAAAAGGAACTGTTAAACGCTTAACTAGCTTTGGTGCATTTGTTGAAGTATTCCCAGGAGTTGAAGGGTTAGTACATATTTCACAAATCGCTCACGAACACATTGCGACACCTCACGAACGCCTTGAGGAAGGTCAAGAAATTGATGTTAAAGTATTAAGTGTAGATCCAGAACAAAACCGCTTATCACTTTCTGTGAAAGCATTATTGGATCAACCAGAAGGTATGGAAGAATCTCCAGCTCCTGCAGCTAGCTCTAACAAACCACGTCGTGAGAACAACAAACGTAATACAGGAAACAAAAAACAAAACCGTCAAAGAAACTTCCAAGACTCATCTGATGACAGCGATTCAGGATTTACTTTAGCTGACATGTTAGGTGATCAATTAGACCAATTCAAAGGTGAATAGGAATAATATTTGACTTAAAGAACGAGGCTGACTTTTCATTAGTCAGTCTTTTCTTAATTTATGGAGGTGAAATGAATGAGTAAAGTACCAGTAGTTGCTTTAGTAGGTCGACCAAATGTTGGTAAATCAACCATATTCAATCGACTTATTGGAGAGAGGGTATCGATTGTAGAAGACCATCCAGGAGTAACTCGTGATCGTATTTATGCAACAGGTAGATGGATTGGTAAAGAATACCGTTTGATTGATACCGGTGGGATTGATATGAGTAATGAGCCATTAATGAATCAAGTACGTTACCAAGCAGATTTAGCTATGGATGAAGCGGATGTTATTGTAATGGTGACGAGTGTTAGAGAAGGTGTCACTCTTGAGGATGAAGAAGTAGCCCAAAGACTGCATCGAACAAATAAACCAGTTGTCCTAGCGATTAATAAAGCAGATAATCCTGAACAACGACAAATGATTTATGATTTCTATACTTTAGGCTTAGGTGATCCTATTCCAATATCTGGTTCACATGGGACCGGAATTGGTGATTTATTAGATAAGATAGTGGAATTGTTCCCATCAGATTCTAGTGATACAGATGATGATGATTCAATTAAATTCAGTTTTATTGGTCGTCCTAATGTAGGTAAATCTAGTTTAGTGAATTCAATATTGAAGGAAGAACGCGTCATTGTATCAAATATTGAAGGAACCACGCGTGAGGCAGTTGATACTAAGTTCAAAACAGCTGATGGTAAAGAATATACAATGATCGATACCGCAGGAATTCGTAAAAAAGGTAAAGTTTGGGAAAACACTGAAAAGTATAGTGTTATGCGTGCTTTATCTGCAATTGAACGTAGTGATATTGTTTGTATGGTATTAGATGCTGAAACTGGAATTATCGAACAAGATAAACGCGTCGCTGGATATGCTTATGAAGCTGGTAAAGGTATTATTATTATTGTTAACAAATGGGATGCCGTTGACAAAAGTAATAATAAATTCGACGAGTTTACTAAAGAAATTCGTAAAGAATTTCAATATTTACGTTTTGCACCTATCTTATTTGTGAGTGCAAAAACAGGACAAAGATTAAATAAACTACCTGAACTAATTAATATGATTCACGAGAACCGCGCAAGACGTGTTCAATCTTCTGTATTGAATAACGTAGTAATGGATGCTGTTGCGATGAATCCAACACCAACGGATAAAGGTAGACGCTTAAAAATCTACTATATGACACAAGTTGCGATCAACCCACCAACTTTTGTTGTGTTTGTGAACGATGTTGAGTTAATGCACTTCAGTTATGAACGCTTTTTAGAGAACCAGTTACGTGAAAGTTTCTATTTTGAAGGTACTCCGGTACATATAATTACACGTGCGCGTTCATAATGCTTAAATTTTAGTTTAGATTTATTCAAGAATAGTGTAAAACGTTGTATTATAAGCTTTTATGTGTTATTCTTATAAATGAAATATCCGTTAAAGAGATGTCGTATATTTCAAATATCTCAAATATGAGGATTTATATAAGGAGGAATACTAATGGCAAATAAAGCACAATTAGTAGAAAAAGTAGCAGAAAAAACTAACTTAACTAAGAAAGACGTAACAGCAGCGGTTGAAGCCTTATTCGAAACAATCGAAGAAACTTTAGCTTCTGGCGATAAAGTTCAAGTTATCGGATTCGGTACATTTGAAGTTCGTGATAGAGCTGCTCGTAAAGGTCGTAACCCACAAACTGGAGAAGAAATTCAAATTCCAGCAAGTAAAGTACCAGGATTCAAAGCTGGTAAAGCATTAAAAGAAGCTGTAAAATAATTTAAGCTTTTAACCCCTAGAGCCACAAGGCTTTAGGGGTTTTATTTTTGGGTTTAGGACGTTCTGCGGACCAATTGCGGACTAAATATTTTAATATTACATATTTTGTTTATTCCTTCCAATTTAAATATACGACACATAATATTCAATTATTCGCCGATTAATTTTGGCAACAATACATGTCGGTGGTATAATAAATAAGAATGAGTAAAGGAGGGTTTGATAATGACAATCCTAGATGAGATTTTAGAAGAATTAGGCAATGTAGATACCATTGAAGAACAACGGTTAGTTATTATTGATTATATAGAAAGAGCGAGTGAAGATAGTAGTTATATACCCGCACTTGAAAGCTTAGCTGATATACTATTTAAAACGGGATCAGTCGATCAAGGATTGACTGTATTAATTGAATTATTTGAATTAAAAAGATATAAAAAATATGCTAAGCAAATTGTGAACAAATTGTACCAATATGAAGCCTATGACAAGGCGTACTTTTATTGGTTAGATTTAGCGAAATCTGACAATGAAGATCCTGAACTCAAATTATTGGAAGCAAGATTACTTAAAAATTTAAATCGTCATACTGAAGCGATTGATATGTATCGCCAGATTATTAAAAGCTATCCGACACTAGGAGAAGCCTATGAAGATTTAGGAGATATTTACTTAGAACAGCGAAATATTAGGCAAGCAGAAAGTTATTATAGAGCGGTGTATGAGTATTTAGATGATTATGAAAATATCCGTGATGTTCGACTGAAATTAGTTGAAGTTGAGTCTTTAAAAGAAATTATTGATTTAGCAGCTGTTGAAAAACTCGAAAAAGACGAGCGAATTCCACTAGAAACAGAAGATGAGTTCTTTGTATTTGCTAATGTGTATAAGTCATTATTTCAATTCGATAAAGCAATTGATTACGCTAAAAAAGCACTACAAAAAGATTCAGATAATATAAATTATTCAATCCTTTTAATTGATTTATACAAAACAACTGGACAGAAATCTAATTTATATAAAGAATTAACATGGTCAGCCAAAACAATACCACCCTTAGATCCAATGATATTAAACATAGCAACAGTAGCCGATGATTTGGATCATTTAAATGATGACATCATTGAAAAGCTCATCGATTATACAAACTTAATTGATAATAGCGAAGATTTTTATTTGGCAATTAACATTATCGTAAATTATTACTTAGGTAAAAGTGATGCGGCACAAGCCTTACATTATTTACGAGTATTTGAAGGGCAACAAATTGATCATGAATATATGAGTTATCACTTTGCGATTGTTTATGAAGCTTTAGGTCTTAAAGATAAAGCAGAAGAAGATTATTTAAGTGCGCTTGATTATTTACTACCTCACGAGGAATTAGCTTTCCGTCTAGCTAACTTTTATTTTACGAATAAAGAAGTAGAGAAGGCATTAGAAGTCATCAATCAATATAATAATACGTTTTATGATATACCAAAATTGAAAGCTTTGAGTAAAGAAATACAGTCTAAAAATGACTTTTCTGATTTAGATGAATATAAAGAATGGGAGTAAGAAAATGGAGAGAAATGAAAGGAAAAGACAATTTTTAAAATGGTTAATTTCAAATTACCAACATTCTAATCCATCTGTGAATTATTTATTGCAATTTCTATCAACAAATTCTGAGCTAATGAATAATATACTATTTTCTGAAGGGGCAAAGTACGCTCCGCGTGGAATTTACATTTCCTTTAATTCGAATACAAAACTGCCTTTTATTTATTATAAAGATCAGTTAAGTTATACTTTAAGCGACCAAGCCTTTCATGATATTCGCTTGAACCATCGTTTTTCAAAGCAAGATTTTTATGTTGAATTGGATATTCCCCACCTTTATCAACAGCTATACAGATTTGATGTTTTTGAAGATAATCCGTATATCCCAGGAAATCTACAATTTTTGGTGGACTTAGAAGACGGTCTATATCAAATTTCATTGGAAACGAAACTATCTTTATTAAATAAAGGTTTAAATACCGCATTAGAGAAATACGACTTTGATAAAGTGAGTTATTATTTAACACAAATTGAAAAATTGAAAGGTGAATAATATGTTTGTATCACTGACAGATCCATTATTTCAAGAAGCAATTCCTGTATTAGGACAAATTGAGTCTCATGGGCATGAGGCTTATTTTGTTGGGGGTTGTGTAAGAGATACATTATTAAATAAAAAAATTAACGACATTGATATTGCAAGCAGTGCAAGACCAGAAGAAGTTGAAGCCATGTTTCCAATTACATTTGATGTCGGGAAAGAACACGGTACGATTGTAGTCGTTGTTGATAAAGCACCTTATGAGATAACAACCTTTAGAACGGAAGGCGACTATACTGATTTTAGACGGCCAGAGGAAGTAAATTTTGTTCGAAATTTAAGAGAAGACACATTAAGACGTGATTTTACAATTAATGCGATGGCATTTGACCGTCAAGGCGAATTATATGACTACCACGGTGGTTTGAAGGATTTAAATGACCATCTAATCAGATGTGTTGGTAATGCACAAGAGCGCTTCTTAGAAGATGCTTTAAGAATGATGAGAGCGATTCGATTCGCCTCTCAACTAGGTTTTGAGATAGAAGAAGAGTCATTTAAAGCGATTCAAACTTTAAAAGCAAATTTACAACATATTTCAATTGAACGAATCAGAATTGAATTTAGTAAATTTTTACTAGGGAATTCATTTGCAGATAAAGCTCAGTTACTCGTCAACACAGGCTTAGCCGATTATTTGCCTGGGTTTACGCAAGCGTCAGCAAAAATAGTCATGACTGAATTAAGTAAAGATTTTGAAAACATCTCCAATAATTTACGAGATGAGCGTTTAGTTTGGGCTAGAATGCTAAAGCACATGGGAATCATTCAGCCAGAAACAATCAGAAGTTTCTTAAAAGAATGGACACACAGTAATGCATTTATTAAAGATGTGATCCAAATGATTCAATTGTTTGACTACTTTAAAGAAGAACTAGTCACAAGTTGGGAAGTTTACAATTATGACTACTTGAATGTTCAACTTGTTGAAGACTTTTTATTTGAAACTCAATTTTTAGACCATAAATTTGTCGCTGATATCTACAACGCATTACCTATTAAAAGCAAAAAAGATATAGCCGTTAATGGAAAAGATGTTATGACAATCCTTAATCTTAAAAAAGGCGGTCCAGAAATTGGGGCATGGTTAGATAAGATAGAACGATTAATTATTGAAATGGAACTAGAAAATACTTATAGTATGATTGAAACTTATATAAAAAATAGAGGCAGTATAGATTAGGAGTGTTTGTATGCCTAGGTTAAAGAATAAAATTGCAATCGTTGATATTGAAACGACAGGTCCAAATATTGACGAGGGTGACCGAATCATCCAAATAGGAGCAATTATTATATCTGATGGCAATATTGTTAATACATATTCGATGTTAATAAATCCTAATCGCGAGATTCCAGATCACATTGCTAAGTTAACAGGCATCAAAGAAGAAGATGTGGTGAATGCACCACAATTTAATAGTGTAGCAACTTTATGGCATGAGAGACTCAAAGATTGTGTCTTTATTGCTCATAATTTAGGCTTTGACTTACGTATACTTAAAGAAAGTTTTGAAAGATTTGATCTGGATTTTAATCCTGTCGCTTTAGATTCAGTAGTTCTTGCGAAAATTATCGTTCCAACTGCAATCGGGTTTAATTTAACTGATTTAAGTCGTCATTTTAATTTAGAATACAGTGAAGCTCATGATGCCTATTCAGATGCATTAATCACTGTTGATATTATGAGTGAGTTAGCTAAAATTGCGAAAAAGATTCCGATTGAGACTCTTAGTCGAATGGAACCTTTCTTAAGGAACCTGAGATATAATGAAATAGAATTTTTTACTAATCCAGATAAGTTTATTTTAAACGAGATAGTTAGTGTCAAAAGGACAAAAGTAAATTTAGAAGGGGAAAACTTACCTAAACAGAACCTAACCCTTTCTGAATTTATAAATGAAAAATGGCAAAACCATCCTTTTGCTGTGTTAGAAGATACGCATCGTCCCATTCCATATGATGTGATATTTAATGAAACGATTTTAAAAGAGGGACGTTATTTATTATCTTTTCCAACGTTAGATGAATCGAATTATTGGAATGACTTGATTGTAAATCACACATCATTAGAAAAGATAGCTTTATTAAAGTCACAAGGAAATTATTTACATGAAAAAGCTTTCGAAAATTATATTCTTCAATATAATTTTAAACGTAATAATCAACAGGAATTACTCGTAATAGCGGCATCTATACATTGGCAATCATTTTCAAAATTTGGCGATTTTAGCGAAATAAATAAAGAATTGTCTATTAAAAATTTATTAAGCAAACATCAGACAAAGGACTTATTAGTCAAGAATCATTCGAATTTTCATCAAGTAATTGAGTATGCTAAAAAAGCAAATATTATTATAACTTATGACGTTAATTTGCACAGTATGATGCTAAAAAACAGAGAACAAATAGAGTATTTATTCAGTCGAAAATTAATTATAGGTAATGTTAATTCTTTTATTGATTCTGCTCGCTTTATTCAACAAAGGAATATTGAATTGAGTGATTTAAATAATCAATTACTTAATTTATTCGATGATATACAACAAGTTTACAGTGATAATCAGTATATTGTTCATTTAAGCAAAGAGATTCAATCGATGAGAGACTTAAGTAATAATTTGATTTCGATAATCAGCAATATATTAAAAGAAGAATCATTTGATAATAAAATTCAACAAGAAAAAGTTCAAACTTTCGTGAATATTGAATCCGATGACGCGAATAAGATCATGGACTTTGCCAATAGGATTAGAGATAAATTAGCTAGTTTTTATAAGCAATTAGATGCTGAGTCTGAAAAGGTGAAGAAAATTAATCAACCAGTGCTACTTTTACATCGCTTCATAAACCAACTAGAACAAATGAATTTGATGAATGACGAAAACAATTATATGACAATCAGTGCAACACGAGTCAATAATAAATTTTATAATATTTCTATTCAAGTGAAGCCTATTCGTATTAAGAAAGAAAGTCTTACTTGGCTACTTGAAATGCAAAGTGCATTATTAGTTAGTTCAGGAAACTATTATAATTCTAGAATGACTGGAGATTCCAATTGGATTCAATTGGATGTGGCCTTCGATTATTTAAAACTCCCAACATTGTTTAAAGAAAATAAACACATCATAAATCATCCTGTTGAATTTATTCAAGGTGAAGATAATGCCACACGAATTTCTGATTTATCTGACTTTATAAATAGTGATCGAAAGATGTTAGGTGACAAAATAATAATTATTATGCCGAATCAGTTTTTAGTTTCGGATTTGTTCCATAAGTTAATTCTTAATGATGAAATTTCTAAAGATTATCATATCTTAGCTGAGTCCATAACAGGTAGTTTAAATCGAATTAGAAGGCGGATTCATGAAACTGAAAAAGTTATTGTTATTCTTAGAGAAAGAAGTTTCACAGATCTTCTTTGGGGAGATAAGCAAACTGAAATTTCAGTTCTGTTATATAATTTACCTTTTCAATCTCCAGGTGAAACTAAAATTCAAGCGAAGTATCATTATCTAAAGAAAACAAAAGATCAAACCGAATTATTTGATGATATATTACTACCACAAATGATTCAAAGAATTAAAAACCTCATCAATTTTATTAGTAATAATTATGCGAATGAAAAACTTTATATTATGGATAAGCGTTTATATACAAAGTACTATACAAAAGAAATATTAGATCAATTAGAGTCAATGGTTGAAATTAATATATTGAACTAACGACATTAAGTGTTTATTCAATTTACGTCAAAAATATGTTATTATATAACGGTCATGAAATTAGAAAGTAATCTTGAAAGGAGGCCAAACGTTGAACCGTAAAGTAGTATCAGGATTAACAATTATATTGTTAATTGTACTTATTGCATTATTATTTATCTATTCCCAAAGTATGGGTTCGATGGTGCAAGCTCAAGAGGAAACTGTTGATTTAGTTTCTTTAGATCATACTGTCGAAGAAGTTAACGATTTCTATTGGGTAACTATTGATGAATCTTACTTTACACTAGATTTTACAGATGAAAATGGAAATCAAATATATGCAATTATTACGCAAGACGGAGGAGATATTCAGTATTATACTTCTCAAGATATCATATCTCATCAAGATGCCTTATCAATTACACTCAGTGAAAATGAACCAACGAAACTATTACGACCACGTATTGGGATGATGGGCAAGCAACCCGTTTGGGAGATTTCATTTAAAGCTGAGAATAATACACTATCGTATTATTATATTAATGCGTCAAATGGCGAATGGATTCAAACTATCGCTAATATTTAAGATTATAGGGGGAATATTGTGGATACAATTACAATGCGCCAAGCAGGCGACTATATAGATAAACAAGTAAAAATTCATGCGTGGGTTACAAACAAAAGAAGTAGTGGGAAAATTGCATTCCTACAATTACGCGATGGACACGAGTACTTCCAAGGTGTCGTGTTAAAAAACCAAGTAGGCGAAGAGACTTTTGAGTTAGTTAAACACTTAGGACAAGAAACTAGTGTCGAATTAACAGGTGTTATCCAAACAGATGACCGTTCAAGTTTAGGTTATGAACTGTTAGTTGAATCAATTAAAGTGATTGGTGAAAGTCATGAATACCCAATTACACCTAAAGATCATGGAACAGACTTCTTAATGGATCACCGTCATTTATGGTTACGTTCATCAAAACAACATGCTATAATGCAAATTCGTAATGAAATTATTCGAGCAACTTATGAATTCTATAATGATCGTGGTTTTATTAAAGTGGATCCTCCTATCTTAACAGGAAGCTCTCCTGAAGGTACAACTGAGTTATTCCATACTAAATACTTTGATGAAGATGCATTCTTATCACAGAGTGGTCAATTATACTTAGAAGCTGCAGCAATGGCTTTTGGTAAAGTATTCTCATTTGGACCAACGTTTAGAGCAGAAAAATCAAAAACACGTCGTCATTTAATTGAATTTTGGATGATGGAACCTGAAATGGCAAACTACAATCATGAGGAAAGCTTAAAAGTACAAGAAGAGTATGTTGCTTTTATTGTACGTAATGTGATTGATCATTGTGGTTCAGCTTTATCTACTTTAGAACGTGATGTTGCTACGTTAGAAAAATATACGAAATTACCTTACCCACGTGTATCTTATACTGATGCCATTGCATTATTAACGGAGAATGGCTTCGATGATATTGAATGGGGAGACGACTTTGGTTCACCTCATGAAACATTTATCGCTAGTAAATACGATCGTCCAATCTTTATTGTTAATTATCCAAAAGCAATTAAACCATTCTACATGAAGATTAATCCAGAAGATCCTCGTACAGTCTTATGTGCCGACATGATTGCTCCAGAAGGATATGGTGAAATCATTGGTGGTTCAGAACGTTTGAATGATTACGAAATCATGAAAGAAAACATTACTAAATTTGGTTTAGATTTAGATGCTTACCAATGGTACCTAGATATATCACGTTATGGTAGCGTACCACATAGTGGGTTTGGAATGGGTCTTGAACGTGTAGTGGCTTGGTTATCTGGAATTGAGCATATAAGAGAAACAGCCCCATTCCCAAGATTATTAAACCGTTTATATCCATAAGACAAATTATTTATTGTGTAAAAGCCATTTTCAGATGGCTTTTATGCGTTTATAGGGAAAATTTTAATAGAAGGGAGTTAAAGATGATATGAGAAGCACGGCTTATGATTGGATTAAAGACGGTTTTACGTCGGTACCTAATATTCTTTTTGATCAATACCATCAGCTTGAATTAACCGGTGATCAAATGGTTTTATTATTATATATTTTTTCTCAAATCAATCGAGGAAGATTATCTGAAGATATGAACCGTATATCCATTAATCTTGGTTGGAGTAGTCATAAAGTGAGCGATACATTAAGTCAACTTATGAATAAAGATTTCCTAGAAATCGAATTGGTGCCGAATAATGAAGGCAAACAAACTGATCATTATACTTTGAGACCATTATTCGACAAGTTAGATGAGATAAACTTCCAACAAAGTGCTCAGAGCGCACAATATACGAAAAAGAACCATTCTACTCCCAAAAATGAAGGATTAAATATTGTAACATCATTTGAACAAGAATTTGGAAGACAGTTGACACAGATTGAGTTAGAAACCTTAAATGACTGGGTAAATATATCTAAATACGATGAAAAATTAGTTCAATTAGCTTTAAAACAAGCAGTTTTAAACCAAGCATTGAGTTTAAAATACATTGATCGTATTTTACTCAATTGGGAAAAGAAAAATATTCGAACGGCAGAAGAAGCTCAAAGGGACATTGAGCGATTTGAGAAGCGAAATAATCAGAATAATTCACAAATGGTGGATGATTCACAATATGAGCATATCGAAATACCACTTAATTACTGGGACAACAATTAATAGGAGAGACATATGACATTAAATTCAGAAGAAGTACTTGATATTATCCACCGTATGGATCGATTAATTCCAGATGCAAAATCTGAATTAGATTATGATGATCCCTTCCACATGCTAGTTGCTGTAATGTTAAGTGCACAATCAACAGATAAACAAGTGAATAAGATAGCACCTGCCTTATTTGAAGCTTTTCCAAATCCAGAATCAATGAGTCAAGTCACAGCTCAGGAAGTTGAACCCTACATTAAAACACTTGGACTTTACCGTAATAAAGCGAAGTATTTAGTAAGTGCTGCTAAAGATATTGTTGATAAATTTGATGGGAAGATCCCTGATAACCGTAAAGATTTGATGTCACTTTCTGGAGTAGGACGAAAAACTGCAAATGTTGTACTTTCAGTTGTTTTTGATACACCAGCGATTGCAGTAGATACTCATGTTGAAAGAGTATGCAAGAGATTAAACATCGTTCCTGAAGATGCTACACCCGTACAAGTAGAGAAGATATTAATGGAAAAATTACCTGAAAAATATTGGAGCCATGCACATCAGTTGTTAGTTCTATTCGGAAGATATTACTGTACTGCTAGAAGTAACAAATGCTATGAATATTTAGAAGACGTATAAAAAAACAGCTTCGAAGTGAAATCACTTTGTAGTGAACCCTTAAAAACGGACTTTAATTGAATATTTTTACTAAGCGGCTTGTAACCTATATTGAATAGGCGACAGGCCGTTTAGTTTTGTTTTAATTCGTTCGTGATTGTACCAGTAAATATATGATCTGATTCGTGCTTCTAACTCTTCGATACTATCGAAAGTTTCACCGTAGTACATTTCTTGCTTCAATAAACCAAAAAAGTTTTCCATCGGTGCATTATCTAGACAGTTCCCTCGTCGGGACATACTCTGACAAATATTGTTTTCTTCAAGTAGCTTGACCCATGACCAGTGTTGATAATGAAATCCTTGGTCGGTGTGTACCATTAAGTCGTGTTGCTCAGGTAACTTTGTTAATGCATCTTCAAGCGATTGATTGGTAAATTTAACTGTCGGAGATTGACTGAGACTATACGCGATAATTTCACCATTATAGAGATCCATGATCGGCGATAAATACAATTTACTTTCTGAATGGGCTACTTTAAATTCGGTCACATCACTCAACCAAACTTGATTCGGTTCTTCCGTAACAAATTGGCGATCCAGATGATTATCAGCGATGGTTCCAACTTCTCCTTTGAATGAACTATATCGACGACTTTTACGGCGGAATTTCACACACAAGAGCTGATTTTCTCGCATAATTCTTAAGACACGCTTATGATTAATTTTACGTCCTCGCTGATTTAGAGCTAAGGTGACCCTGCGATACCCATAACTTTGACTTGACGCTTCAATGATTGCTTTAATTACTTCGATGAGTGTATTCTCTTCCGTATCCTCCTCGGGTTGATTTAATTTCGCCTTCCATTCATAGAATGAACTCTTAGGAATGGCTACCAACTCAAGCCAAGTATTAAGCTTAATCACTGGGAATTCACGCCTTAACTCCAGAATTATTTTTGTTTTTTCTTTGTGTTTGATTGTTTCTGGATCAAGGCCTTCAACTTTTTTAGATACGCGTTTTCCGCTTCTAAATACATAGTTTTTTCTCTTAATTCAATAAGTTCTTCTAGTTCAGATTGTGATAGGTTTCGAGGTTGCTTATCTTGATGAGTCATTGCACGGTCTCCTTTGTTTTTTGGACGTCCCGGTGCCCCATTTAAGCCTTCAAACCCTTGACTATCATACGCTCTCTGCCAGTTGGCAATCGTGGAGCCTTGTTTGATATTAAAGTGTTCAGCCGCTTCCCTATAAGACACCTGATGTATGTGTCTATAGTTTAAAACAGATAACTTGAATTCGCCACTATATTTCGTTTTAGACAAGCTATTTTCAATCCCAGCCTCACCATACATTTGATATTGATAACACCAATTTTGAATTGTATTACGTGCCACACCGTATTTTTTAGCTAAACTCTTGTGTGAAACACCTGCTTCATTTTCTTTAACTACCGTCAATCTTAGCTCTTTATTATATTCTTTTTCCATCTAAAAACCCCCTAAATCCATGTCCGGATTCAGGGGGGCACTACACTTTGAAGCTGTTTTTTAACGTCTTGAGCGATTAACCCCTATGAAGATAATGGGTGTAATAATTGTTGCTAAAATCGCTTCTGGAATACCATTGGCCGTAACAATTCCCCATAAAATCGGCCATAATTGACTGACATTTGCGCCATCTATGGCGCCAATATATTCTGTAGGTTTGAAGATTCCAATAGCGCCAAGAACTAGAATCGTATTTAAGATGCTACCAATGAAGCCTGCAACAGCACCTTTAGTAGAATCAGAAAAACGATCAAGAATATATTTAATACATAAACCTAAAAGAAGTGGCATAAGAATTCGTGGTAAAACACTAACTAAAGGCGACGTGAAGATCATTCTTTCTACCGGATTACCAATAAGCCATGCACGAACAAGTGAGTTTAAACCAAAAACTAGGCCTAGAATCATACCATCTCTAGTACTGAGCCACAATGTACTTAATATTACCGTAATGGGAATAATAGTCATTGCAATTGGCCCAATGGTAATAAAGCCAAGGAAGGGTACCCAACTTTGAATGATGATTAATGCAATAAATAGACCTAGAATAACTAGTCTTCTTGCGTTATTATTAGTATAACTACTTTTCATTATTTAACTCCTTATAACTATTATGTGAATTATTATGAGAGTGTAAAATATCTTGTGTAAATAGAAAAAAGGAAGCCCCTTCTGTAGAATAGAGTTACCACACTACATTCACAGAAAAGAGGACTTCCCTATGAACAATCTTACTACAGATATCTTACAGACTCTAGCCACAAAAGGTGATTTAAACGAATGTTTTCGTTCTCATCTAGAATTGGCCGTAAATACACTCTTAAGAACGGAATTGACCGTCTTTTTAGATTATGAGAAGTATGAGCGGATTGGTTTCCATTCAGGTAACTCTCGCAATGGCACCTATGACCGTAAGGTCAAAACAGAATATGGTGAACTTAAGCTACAGATTCCACGTGATCGTAAT